>CAJXXJ010000077.1 GCA_913062745.1 uncultured Phaeodactylibacter sp. | reverse complement strand
GAGGCCTACCCGGGCTGCGGTACGGACCGCTTCTTCTCCATCCACCCGGAAGAGCGGCTGCAGGGCTTTCCCTTTGAAGGCCGGCCCGTTCTTCAGGCGCAGCGCCTGCTCCCGGCGGTCAGCGATGAGGAACACTTCCACCCGGCGGTTGGGGCGCAGCGTGGGGTGGTCCGGCTCGTCGAGCTCTACGATAAAGGCTACGGTATTGTTTTCGACAGCGGGCAAGGTGGCAGTAATGCGGCCCGGCAGGTCGGTTTGGTTGATGCGTACCCGCACCGGCAGCCCTACTTTTACGTAAGAGGCGTAGCGGTCTGAGCAGCTTGCTTCGATGCGGTAGCGCCCTAAATCAGCGAGGCGTACCAGCAGCTCGCCTTCACCTACCTGCTTGCCCAGCTCTTCATTGATCCAGGTGATGACGCCGGCCCGGGGGGCAGTGACGGTAGTTTCGCGCAGTTTTCGGGCCAGTTCGCTGCTCTTTTTCTGCTCCATGCGGACTTCCAGCTCCAGGTTGCGGCGGTCGCCGGGCAGGACTTGTTTGCGGAAGCGCAATTCATTGTCGAGCTTCTGCTTTTCCAAACGGGCAATATCCAGGTTGAGCTGTGCCTGATCCACCTCCTCGGGGGTAGCGGAGCCGATTTCCCGCAGCCGGCGTGCATCGGCCAGTTGTGCTTCCAGCCGGTCAATTTGCAGGGCCTTGATCTCGCTCTCATAGTCCAGATCCTGTATGTTTTTGTCATACTCGTAGCGCAGCCGGGTGATTTTGTTCTGCTTGAGTTCGAGCTGATCGGTGAGGGATTCGTACTGCAGGCGAGTGTATTCGTCATCGAGCTGCAGGATGGTGTCGCCGCGGCTCACCTGATCACCGGACCGAAGGTGTACGGTTTGGATAGCAGCGGCAACCGGGGCTACGAGCTGCTGCTCAAAAGCGGGTACGATGAGGCCGGATGCGGTTATGGTTTTTTCCACCGCCCCCCGTTCAACAACGGCCACCTGAAAGTCGTGGCGCTCCAGCCGCTGTGTAAGCAGGCTGCGCAGCAGCAGAAGTGCTGCAATCAGGCCAGCGATCAACAGCGCAATGCGTAAAATCCGCTTGCCGGTATTGCGGCGTTTTTCAGAAGTGGAAATGGGTCGGTCCATGTCGGCAGTTATTTTGCCAACAGGACGGCAGTAGTTGTGCCAAAAAAAAGGCTACTGAATATCAAGTTTTTACAAATAGCAACCTACAGCAACCTGTTCGATTCCGGACAGTACCCGTTTGAAAACGGGCACTATTCCTCCTCCTCCCAGGCAGAGGGTGGAGCCTCGTCCGCTTCGTCGATTTCTTTGTACCTCGTGATGGTTTCCCACAGCAGGTCCTTAAGTTCCTGCAAGCCTTGCTGCGCTACGGAGGAAATAAAAAGGTGAGGCAGCTCATCCGGAATTTCGGGCTGCAGCATTTCCTTCAGCTCTTCGTCCAGCATATCACTTTTGGTAATGGCGAGAATGCGGGGCTTGTCGAGCAGTTCCTCGTTGTACTGCTCCAGCTCGTTCAGCAAGATGCCATATTGCTCCCGGATGCTGGGGGCATCAGCCGGTATCATAAACAACAGGGTAGCATTGCGCTCGATGTGCCGCAGGAAGCGGTGCCCCAGCCCTTTACCCTGATGGGCATCCTCAATAATACCCGGTATGTCGGCCATGACGAAGGAGCGCCCGTCGCGGTAGGAGACGATGCCGAGATTGGGCACGAGGGTGGTGAAGGCGTAGTTGGCAATCTTAGGCTTAGCGGCGGTAAGCACAGACAAGAGCGTAGATTTACCGGCATTCGGGAACCCGACCAGGCCGACATCGGCGAGGGTTTTCAGCTCCAGGATTTTCCACTCTTCCTTTCCCGGCTCGCCGGGCTGTGCGTAGCGCGGCGTCTGATTGGTGGAAGACTTAAAATGAGAATTGCCCAGCCCGCCGCGCCCACCGGACAGTAGTACTTTTTCTTCGTCGTGCTTTGTGATTTCGAACTCCACGGCTCCGGTTTCCGCATCTTTAGCTACGGTGCCGAGGGGTACTTCCAGCACGATATCTTCGCCGTCTGCCCCGAATTTATGGTTTTGCATGCCGTTTTGGCCGTGCCCGGCGATGACGTGCTTGCGGTACTTCAGCGCGAGGAGGGTCCATACGTTACGGTTGCCCCGCAGTATGATGTGCCCGCCCCGGCCGCCGTCGCCGCCGTCCGGCCCGCCTTTGGGGTTGAATTTCTCACGGCGCAAATGCGCGGAGCCTGCCCCGCCCTTACCGGAGCGGCAGCATATTTTGACGTAATCTACGAAGTTACTTCCTGCCATTTATTTAATTTGGTTATTTGGTCAGAGCCGTCCGTCTGTTAGCTCTGCAACGGATCAATTTCAGCACAAAGGCGGCTAAAGATTTCATCGATACTGCCGATGCCATCCACCTTTACGGCTTGGCCTTTCGCTGCGTAATAGTCAAATACGGGTGAGGTTTCACTCTTGTACACCTCAATGCGGTTGCGAATGATGCTTTCGTCAGAATCATCCTTGCGGCCGGAGGTCTTGCCCCGAACCAGCAGCCGCTTCACCAGCTCGTTGTCCGCTACATCCAGCATGATGAGCTTGGAAACTGCGTCATTTTTTTCTGCCAGCAGCCGGTCCAGGGCTTCTGCCTGCGGGATAGTGCGCGGGAAGCCGTCGAAGATATAGCCTTCCACATCGGGGTTGGCCTCTACTTTGTTGCGCAGCATACCAACGGTAACGCTGTCCGGCACAAGCTCGCCTTTTTCGATATAGCTTTTGGCTTCCAGCCCCAGCGGTGTGTCGTTGCCCATCTCGTAGCGGAACAGATCGCCGGTGGAGATGTGCAGCAAGCCGTACTTTTCTACCAGCTTGGCAGCTTGCGTGCCTTTGCCCGAACCCGGAGGGCCAAAAAGTATAAGATTGATCATAAAAGTAGGTTTGTTTTGATGCAAAAAATCAGAGCGCCCCGGCTCTGTAAACAGTTTGGTGGAATTGCTCCTGCCCAAAATCGGTGATTGGCTAAAATACAAATTTTCCGCTCCGGGAGGTAGAGCACCGATTTTATTGACTATTGACTGATGACATCACGGGCCGAGGAAATCTTGGGCTCCCAGTAGGAGCTTTGGGTGATATTGTCCACCCTCACTCCACTGTTGGTGCTGTGAATGACGTGAATGCCGTCTTTGCGGTTTTCCACCACCATAGCTACGTGGAAAACTTTGCCGAGTGGAGAGCGCCGGAAAAAAATCAGATCGCCGGGCCTTACATTTTTGAGCTTTATTTTTTTACCGTCATTCTCCTGTGCCTGTGAGGTACGGGCCAGCACTATTTCTGCACGGTCCATCACATAGCAAGTAAAGCCGGAGCAATCGAAGCCTTCCTGCGGGTTGTTGCCTCCCAGGCGGTATTTGGTGCCCAGATATTCCTTAGCATACTCCACTACCTGCGCCCGCAGCGCAGCTTCCTCGCTTGCCGGCTTTTCACCCGGGCTTTCTTCTGCTTCCGCATTGTCTTCTTCCTCCAGCGCAAGCTCCTCGTCTGCTTCAGTTTCGGCGGGCTCTTCCTCCTCCATGGGTTCGTAGAGGGGGCGTTCTTCGCGGCGGGGCTCATTGGGGGCAGGCTCCCGTTCGTTACGGGAATTGTTGTAGCTGTACGACTGAGTAAGGACAGAACAGTGCGAAAACAGCACAAGGCTGAGCAAGAGTACAATTAATTGGCGCATAATCAGAGGGTATGAGGTTATATTATTGGTTCTCTTTGCAAACGCTTTTGCTCTTATTTTCGGTATATACCGGTGATAAAGCAGCCTTCCTGCCTTGAACCGGTGCTGCATGATTTTGTGCTAAAGAACTACAGCAACCGGCTTCAGGGCTTCAGCCTTCAATGGTAAAGGTGTCCTGATCATCGAGAAAGCGCAGTTTGCTGCGAAACTCCGACTGCTTTTCCTGATCGAGGGTGAGGGTAAACACGCCTTCCACCTGTGCCGACTGCAAGAGGGGCTCCCCGGCATAATCGTACGCGGCGCTGTCGCCGGAGTACGGGAAGCCGTTTCCATCTTCGCCCACCCGGTTAAGCCCGAGGGTGAAGGCTTGGTTTTCGATGGCACGGGCAGCCAGCAGCGCTTTCCAGGCAGTCCTGCGCTTAGCCGGCCAGTTGGCAATGTACAGCAGGAGGTCGTAGCGTTCCCGGTTGCGGCTCCATACCGGAAAGCGTAGGTCGTAGCAAATAAGCGGCATGACTTTCCAGCCCTTCAGCTCTGTGAACAGTGCTTCCCGGCCAGCAGTGTAAGTCTCTTCCTCTTTGGCCAGGGTAAAGAGATGCCGTTTATCGTACTGCGCATAACTGCCGTCCGGGCGTACCCAGAGCAGGCGGTTATAGTAATTTCCGTCTTCACCGGCGATAATGCTGCCGGTGACTACGGCCTGCAGCCGGCTCGCTTGCTGTGCCATCCAGCGGTAGGCTTCCCCTTCGGTAGGCTCGGCCAGCGCAGCCGCATTCATAGAGAAGCCGGTGGTAAACATCTCGGGCAGCAGCACCAGATCCGTATCGCCGGCCTTTAGCCCGGACAGATGCTGACTGAAGTGCCGAAGGTTGGCCGCCCGGTTTTCCCAGTGGAGAACAGATTGTACAAGGCTTACGGTGAGCAGCTTAGACATAGGAACAGGTTAAAACGGGAAAAGAGGTGCAGGAATGCCTCCTACACCTCTCCGGTTGGATAATTCTTGGACAGCAGGGCTTTATTCTTCGCCGCCTTCTGCTTCTTCTCCTTCCTCCGCTTCGCCAGCAGCTTCGCCGGCCTTGGCAGCAGCGGCCGCAGCAGAACGCAGAGCACGCGGAGTCTCCACACTTGCCACCGGTACGCCCGGAGAATTCATGATTTCGATGGTCTCCAGCTTCTGGTCTACGTCGCGGATACGAATAGACTCATTGAGCTTCAGCTTGGAGATATCTACCTCGATTCGGTCTACCAGATGCTCCGGCTTCGTCTTGATGCGAATACGGCGCAGGCGCTGAATGAGCTTGCCGCCATTCTTTACGCCCGGAGAAACACCTTTAAAGCGAATAGGTACATCCACTTTTACCGTTTGGCCTTCGATCAGGCGCAGAAAGTCGATGTGCACGATCTCATCCGTTACCGGGTGGAACTGCAGGTCCTTGACGAAAGCTTTGAACGTCTTGCCATCTACAGTAATCTCTGCCAGTTTGAATTCCGGAGTGTAGATCAGGTCTTTGACCTCGTTAGGCGTTACGGTGAATTGTACAGCGTCATCTCCTCCGTAAGCTACGCAGGGGATGAGCCCTTCGCGACGCGCTGCCCGGGTAGCTTTCTTGCCCAGTCCCTCACGCGGCTGCCCTGTAATCGCTATAGTTTCCATGATTTATCGACTTTGTCGGTTATATTTTATCCATTAACTATTACTCCTCAGGTGCCCCTGCACCCGAAAAGGCTCGCAAAGATAGGAATTTACCGGTAATTTTTAAAAGAGGAGCCAATAAATTGTTCTCTCTGAATCAACTGTGGGATTTGGCGTAAGCCGCTATCACCTCCTCACAGGCTTCTTCCAGCATATGGTATACTTTGTCGAAGCCGTCGTCGTCCCAGTAAGGGTCCGGCACGCTGCGCTCTTCTCCGGGGTAGGCAAAGTCGAGGATCATTCTGACTTTTTTCTTTTGCTCCTCCTCAAAAGCCATGCGCAAAATATCCTGGTAGTTAGAATGGTCCATAGCCAGGATAAGGTCATACTTGTCCAGGTCAGCGGACTGCAGCTGCCGGGCGCGCTGATGCGAAATATCCATGCCATACTGATTCGCGGTGTATACCGAGCGGGGGTCCGGGCCTTCCCCCTGATGCCAGTGGCCCGTGCCGGCAGAGTCTACTTCCCAGTCCAGGCCGCGCTCCTGAATTTTTCGCTGCATAATGCCTTCTGCCAGGGGAGAGCGGCAAATATTTCCGAGGCATACCATCAATATTTTCATAAAAACCGGATTTGATGCTTCATCTTTGTGCTCAAGAGCAATTGATCGTCAAATGTTGTTACTCTAAGAACGGATATTCACCAGAAAAAGGTTTTAGGCATGAAAATCATCATAGCCGGTGCGGGCGATATCGGCTTCCACCTGGCTCAGCTGCTCAGCTACGAAAATCAGGACATCGTGCTGATCGACACCAATCAGGAGGTGCTCGACTACGCGGCCACGCACCTTGATGTTATGACGTTGCGGGGAGACTCTTCCTCGATTGATGTACTGCAGCAGGCTGATGCTGCCCGCGCCCGGCTCGTGCTGGCGGTGACGACTTCTGAGAAAAACAACATGATGACCGCCATCCTCGCCAAAAAGATGGGGGCCCGGCAGACTATCGCCCGCGCCAGCAACCAGGAATACCTGGAAACTACCCAACGCGAGACCTTTAAGGAACTGGGCATTGACTCCCTCATTTCGCCCGTGCTGCTGGCCGCTGAGGAAATTCAACGCCTCATCCGCGAGTGTTCCTTTACCGACCACTTCGCCTTCGAGAACGGAAAAATCAACCTCATTGGCGTAACGCTTGACGAGTACAGCCCGCTGGTCAATCAGCAACTTTTTGACATCGGCGATGTGGATACGGACGTCAACCTGCGCCCGATTGCCATACTGCGCGGGCACCGGACCATCATCCCGCGCGGGCAGACGATACTGCGGCGCGGCGACCACGTCTACTTCATCACTAAACAGGGCAACCTGGAACGGCTGACGACGATGCTGGGAAAGCGGAAGGTGAAGGTGAAAAATGTGATGATCCTGGGCGGCACCCCCCTCGGGCTGGCCACCGCCCGCCGGCTGGAGAAAGAGTATAACGTGACGGTGATTGAGCACAACAAAGACTGCTGCAAAATGCTGGCCGAACAGCTGGACAACAGCCTGATCATCAACGGGGACGCCAGCAATATCGACCTGCTGGAGGAAGAGGGGCTCAACCATATGGATGCCTTCATTGCGCTGTCCAACAACTCTGAGACCAACATCATTGCCAGCCTTACGGCAAAAAACCACGGCGTCTACAAGACTATCGCACAGGTAGAAAATAAGGAGTACATCCACATCTCCCAAAATATTGGCGTAGACACGCTGATCAATAAAAAGCTGATCGCTGCCAATAACATCTTCCGCTTCATCCGCAAGGGGCAGGTAGAGGCCATCACGAGCCTGCACGGGGTGGACGCCGAAGTGATCGAGTACGTGGTCAACAAGAACAATCAGACGACCAAGAAGCCGCTCAAGGATTTGCACTTCCCGAATACGGCTCTGATCGGGGGCGTCATACGGGGGGATGAAGCACTGATTCCTGACGGAGATTTTCAGCTGCAGCTGAATGACAAAGTAATTGTATTTGCCCTCCCGGAGGCGATTGAACGCTTAGAGCGGCTTTTCCACTAGAGAGAACTATGTTTATCAATTTAAGACCTATAGTACGGGTAATTGCAGTTTTGCTGGCCGTCATCGGCGGCATGATGCTCACCGGCATTCCCGTATCGCTGTATTACGACGGGGGCAACCTCTGGCCGCTGCTCAACTCCGGGCTCATCTGCCTGATCACCGGTGCGGGCCTGTGGTATGCGCCCATACCCGGCGGCGGCGGCATCAAAAAGCGGGAAGGCTACCTGATTGTGGCGCTTGGCTGGCTCTCGATGGTCACCTTCGGCTCGCTTCCTTACCTGCTGAGCGGGCTCATCCCCCACCCTGCTGATGCCTTCTTTGAAACGGTATCCGGCATGACGACTACCGGGGCTTCCGTGCTCACCGATATCGAGGCAGCACCGAAGGGGCTGCTCTACTGGCGCAGCCTCACGCAGTGGATTGGCGGCATGGGCATCATCGTTCTGACAGTAGCCATCTTTCCGCTGCTGGGCATCGGTGGTATTGAGCTGTTCGTAGCTGAAGCCCCCGGCCCTACCTCCGACAAACTGCACCCGCGCATCCGAGAAACGGCCAAGCGGCTCTGGCAAATCTATGTAGGGCTGACGGGCCTCCTGGTGGTGGTGCTGCTGGTGGCCGGGCTCGACCTGTACGAGGCGGTCAACCATGCGCTGACCACGATGGCTACCGGCGGTTTTTCCACCAAAAATGCGAGTATGGCGCACTACGACCTGCCGCAGGTGCAGTACCCGATTATCTTTTTTATGTTTTTGGCGGGCACCAACTACACGGTCATTTACTATGGCCTGAAGGGCAAGCTGGACAAGGTATGGCGCAGCGACGAGTTTAAAGCTTACCTGACGCTGGTAGCGCTGCTTACCGTCATCGTGACGCTGGCGGTCAAAAACAACACCGGCCTGGGCTGGGAGAAGGCTTTCCGCGACAGCCTCTTTCAGATCGTTTCGCTGATTACGACTACCGGCTTCGTTTCTGCTGACTATACGTCATGGGGCAACAGCCTGACGATGCTCTTTTTTGTGATGATGTTTCTGGGGGCCAGCGCCGGCTCCACAAGCGGCGGCATCAAGCTGGTGCGCCATCTGGTTTTTTTCAAGAATAGCTTCCTGGAATTCAAGCGTATTCTGCACCCCCGGGCAGTGATACCGTTAAAACTTAACGGCACAGTGGTCACCGGGCGCATACTTACCCACATCATCATATTCCTGTTGCTTTACCTTATTCTGTTTGTGTTGGGCTCTATCGTGGTCGCCGCTATGGGGCTGGACTTCATGACTGCGATCGGTGCGGTAGCCACTTCTCTGGGCAACGTCGGCCCGGGTATCGGCAAGGTGGGCCCGGTCGATAATTTCGCCTGGCTCAGCAGTGAAATCAAGCTGTTCCTGTCGCTGCTCATGCTGCTGGGGCGCCTGGAGCTGTTCACCATTTTGGTGCTGTTTACGCCGTATTTCTGGAAATCCAACTGACGGTCTTCGTATTAACTATATGTCAATTCTGGCGTTCGCAGCCGTATTTTTCCCAAAGTCTGTTATTTTCACTGCCCACAATCAACAGAGGCATGAAAATAGACGGGCAGCACTACCGTACGATCTGGCAAAAGCCGGGCGAACCGGAGGTTATTCAAATTATTGACCAACGCAACTTACCCCACGAGCTGGTAATTGAAGACCTGCGGCAGCTGGAAGATTTTGCGAAAGCGATCAAAGAAATGCATGTGCGGGGAGCGCCCCTGATCGGCTCCACTGCCGCGTACGGTATGTATTCGGCCTTGCTGCACGGGCCGGACGACAAGCGTCGGCTGCCTAAGTACATCCGGGAATCTGCTGCCCTGCTTAAAGATACCCGGCCCACTGCAGTCAACCTGGCCTACGCCGTAGACCGGGTGCTGGCCGCCATAGAAGCAGCCGATAGCCGGGAAGCGAAAGCAGAACTGGCGCTGCAGGCTGCCCATGATATCACAGAAGAGAGTGTAGACCACTGCGCCCGCATCGGCAAGCACGGCCTGCCGCTTATTCGGGAAATCAGCGAGCGCAAAGGCGGCGCTCCCGTCAACATACTCACGCATTGCAACGCGGGCTGGATGGCCTGCATAGACCACGGAACAGCCACCGCTCCCATATACCGGGCACACGATGCCGGCATCCCCGTACATGTTTGGGTGGATGAGACCCGGCCGCGCAATCAGGGTGCCCGCATCACCGCCTACGAACTGCTGCAGCACGGTGTGCCGCATACCGTCATTACCGATAATGCCGGCGGCCATCTGATGCAGCACGGCATGGTGGACCTGGTGATAGTTGGCTCCGACCGGACTACCCGTCGCGGCGATGTGGCCAACAAGATCGGCACCTACTTAAAAGCGCTTGCCGCAAATGCCAACGGAGTGCCGTTTTACGTGGCGCTGCCTTCCTCTACATTGGATTTCAGCCTTCACGATGGCGTAGCGGAAATACCCATTGAGGAACGCTCCGCCGATGAGGTGCGGTACATCCGTGGTATGCGCAACGGGAAAATCTATGAGGTGCTGCTTACTCCGGTAGACAGCCCGGCGGTAAACTATGGATTTGATGTGACACCGGCGGAGCTTGTTACCGGGCTCATTACCGAGCGGGGCATTTGCGATGCGAATGAGGATGCGATCAGCGCGCAGTTTCCGGAGTTCAGCCGGCAGAAGCCTGCCTGAGGCACTTTTTGTAGATCATGCCTACTGATGCCTTTCTTCCAGGACTTTCAAAACATCCTCCAGTTTGTACCCCTTGGCGGCCAGCAGTACCAGGTAGTGGTACATCAGGTCGGCGGCTTCGTTGAGGAAGAGGGCTTCATCTTCATCTTTGGCTTCGATGACCAGCTCCACGGCCTCCTCTCCAACTTTCTGTGCAACTTTG
>CAJXXJ010000076.1 GCA_913062745.1 uncultured Phaeodactylibacter sp. | reverse complement strand
ACTCCGTAGTCAAGGCACTGAAGGATTACCCCATCTCTCTGATGACCGGCGTCAACACGCTGTTTAATGCGCTGATCAACCATAAAGACTTCTCCTCGCTCGACTTCAGCAGCCTGAAAGTGACGGTGGGCGGCGGCATGGCCGTGCAACGCTCTGTTGCGGAAGCCTGGCAAAAGATTACCGGGTGCCAGCTTTCAGAAGGCTACGGCATGACAGAGTCTTCACCGGTAGTCAGTGTAAACCCACTGGACGAAAAGGGCCGCATCGGCACTATCGGGGTGCCCGTACCCTCCACGGACGTGCGCATCGTGGACCGTCAGGGGAATGTACTGGGCTACAATCAGGCAGGAGAACTGCAGGTAAAGGGCCCACAGGTCATGAAAGGCTACTACAACCGGCCGGAGGATACGAAAAAGACCATCGTGGATGGCTGGCTGTGCACGGGCGATGTAGCGATGCTGGATGAAGAGGGCTTCATGAAAATTGTAGACCGCAAGAAGGACATGATTCTGGTTTCCGGCTTCAACGTGTACCCGAACGAAATCGAAGAGGTCGTGTCGGCCCACCCTAAAGTACTGGAATGCGCAGCGGTTGGCATCCCGGATGAAAAGTCTGGCGAAGTGGTAAAAATCTTTGTAGTCCGCAAGGATAAATCGCTCAAAGAGAAAGAGCTGATCGAGTACTGCCGGGGCGAACTGACCGGGTACAAAGTGCCAAAATCGGTGGAGTTCCGCAAGGAGCTGCCTAAGACTAATGTAGGCAAGATTCTGCGCCGCGAACTGCGCGAAAGCTAAAAAACACGGCTGGCCCGCTTCCGTGGGCCGGCCGCCTTTTCCTTCACCTGTTTCACAAAAGAAGCTGACTAATGCCTTCACAAAAAATTGACGCTGACAAAGCACCCAAACCCGTTGGCCTGTACCCTCATGCCCGGCGGGTGGGCAACTTGCTGTTCCTTTCCGGCATCGGCCCGCGCGACCCGGAAACCGATGGCGTGCCGGGCCTGGAGCGCTCCCCCACCGGCAATTACAAAAGCTTCGACTTCGAAGCGCAGTGCCATTCCGTATTTCAAAATGTGCGCCGCGTGCTCGAAGCCAGCGGCGCGAAATGGGAAAACCTCGTGGATGTTACGGTGTTCCTTACCGATATGCAGCGCGATTTTTTGACCTACAACCGCGTGTACGCCGAGTACTTCAAAGACAATCAGCCGTGCCGGACCACGGTGGGCATTGATTCGCTGCCCACCCCTATTGCGATCGAGCTGAAGTGCATCGCCGTGATAGAAGACTAAGCGCAACTTATTAACATTCTTTTGCTGCATACCACAATCCGTGGCGCTGCCGTTGTAATGCAGGCGGGCAAAAAGCTATATTTGCCGCTTCATTTTCAAAATGGAAGACAAAACCATTCCAACCGTGAAGAATGCACTAATTACCGGTATGCTGCTGATCGGCATCCTCTCCCAAGTAAGCGCTCAAAGAGGCTGGGAAGCCGGCGGATGGGTAGGCGGCGCCTTTTATCTGGGCGACCTGAATACCAATTACGACCTGAGCAATCCTGGCCTTGCCGGAGGCGTCATCGCCCGCTTCAATTTCAACAAACGCATATGCTTTAAAGTATCGGCTAACTACCTGCAGCTGAGCGCAGACGACGCCAACTCCACTAACGCATTTGAGCGTGCCCGCAACCTAAGCTTCCAGTCTGATGTATTCGAAGGCAGCTTCCACATGGAGTTCAACTTTCTGCCTTATACCCACGGCAGCCGGGATGAATTTTTTACGCCCTATGTTTTCGGCGGCTTCAACGTATTCCACTTCAATCCGGTGACGGAGTACGAAGGCGAACTGGTAGAGCTGCGCCCGCTCGGCACGGAAGGGCAGTTCCGCGGAGAAGAGTACCTGAGTGTGAGCGGCGGCCTGACCTACGGCGTAGGCATGAAAGTATCGCTGAGCTATGAGCTGAGCCTGAACTTCGAGCTCAACGCCCGCTCGCTGTTTACGGATTACCTCGATGATGTCAGCACCGTATACCCGGACAAGGATGATGTGCTGCAGATTCGCAACGACGAGCTCGCCGTTATCCTGTCGGACCGTTCCATCCCCATTGAGGGCATACCGGACAGTCAGATCGGGCAGGAAGGCACGCAGCGCGGCAACAGTACCAATAACGACACCTTCATCACATTAGGCGTAGGCCTGGTTTACTACTTCGGCGACCTGCGCTGCCCCTCCCCCGGCCGCAACTTTTAGGCCGGAAGCAGGAAACTCCGCCGGCGTTGCAGCAGTTGTAAGTCAAAAAGACTAATGGTACAACAGAAAGAAATCACCCTGCAGGCTTATCCCCGGGGGTACCACATCATAAGTCCGGTTATCGAGCAGCAGCTGTCCGGCAGCCTTCCCGACCGGGGCGTACTGCACCTCTTCATCAAGCACACCTCAGCAGCACTGACCATCAACGAGAATGCGGATCCGGATGTCCGGGAAGACTTTGAAAGCATCGTTAACCATATTGTGCCGGAAGGGCTTCCCTTTCTGAAACACACCCTGGAAGGCCCGGATGATATGCCCGCGCACATCAAGGCTGCTATGATTGGCTCTTCTGTCAGCATCCCGATCAGCAACGGCCGGCTCAACCTCGGAACCTGGCAGGGTATCTACCTTTGCGAGTTTCGTAACCACGGCGGGCAGCGCAAATTGGTCGCTACCGTGTATAGCTGACTTTACTCCTACCCAAAAACTAGCTACCTTTACAAGGAACACACAACATTAGCGACATGCCACTACTGGGAAACCTGATCAAGCGCGGCCTGACGGTTGGCGAAAAATTGCAGAACCGTAACCGGGCAGAACCGCTGCGGCTGCAGCAGCGCACCCTCCGCCGGCTGCTGAAACGGGCGCAAAACACGGCCTTCGGGCAGTACTATGACTTCAGGGAAATACTTCAGGCCAAAGAGGAGTGTATCCGGGCTTTTCAGGATAAGGTGCCTATTTTCGACTACGATGCGATGTACAGTCAGTGGTGGCACATGACCCTGCGTGAAGTGGAGGATGTAAGCTGGCCCGGCCAAATCAAGTACTTCGCCCTCAGCTCCGGCACCTCGGGCGCGCCAAGCAAGCACATCCCGATATCCGAAGAGATGCGCAAAGCGATGAAGCACGCCGGCCTGCGCATGTTCTTTGCTCTGACCAATTTTCAGGTGGAACCCGATCTTTTCACCAAGCCGATGCTTATGCTGGGCGGCAGCAGCGACCTCGACAGTCAGGGCTCCTACTACAAAGGTGACCTGAGCGGCATCAATGCCAGTCAGCCCCCCTACTGGCTGCGGCCCTATTACAAACCCGGCGGCGAAATTGCCCGCATCCGCAGCTGGGAAGAAAAAATCACGGAAATCTCCCGCCATGCCCCTGAATGGGATATTGGCTTTCTGGTGGGCATTCCGTCCTGGCTGCAGCTAATGATGGAGCGCATCATTGAAGACCACGGGTTGGAAACCATACACGACATCTGGCCCAACCTGAAAGTATGCGTGCACGGCGGCATTGCTTTTGACCCGTTGAAGAAAAGCTTCGAGCGGCTGCTGGCCCACCCCTTGATCTACATGGATTCCTATCTGGCTTCCGAGGGCTTCATCGCCTACCAACAGCGGCCGGAGACCAATGCGATGCGCCTGCTGCTTCACAACGGCATCTTTTTTGAGTTCATCCCCTTCAACGAAGACAACTTCGATGAGGAAGGGCAAATCAAAGCGAACCCGGCCACTCTGACCATTGACGAGATAGAGGAAGACATCGATTATGCCTTGCTCATCACCACCTGCTCGGGTACCTGGCGCTACCTGATCGGCGATACCGTACGCTTTCCGGATAAAAGCATTCCCGAAATTATCATCACCGGCCGTACCAAGCACTTCCTCAGCATATGCGGGGAGCACCTTTCGGTGGACAACATGAATCAGGGCATTCAGCAGGTAGAAGAAGAACTGGGGCTGAGCGTACGGGAGTTTACCGTGGGCCCGGTGCAGCAAGGCAACCGGTATATACACCGCTGGTACCTGGGCTGCGAGCGGGAGGCGGACCCGCAGCAGGTACGCTACATACTCGACGAGCAGCTACAGGAAGTGAACGCGGACTACAAAACCGAGCGGGAAAGCCTGTTGAATATTGAGGTGGAGGTTTTGCCGATTGACCTTTTTTACGACTGGCAGGCCAGCAAGGGAAAACTGGGCGGCCAGAATAAATTCCCCCGGGTGATGAAAGGCAAACGCTTTGCAGACTGGGAGAACTTCGTACACCGGGCCGTACGTTCCTGATTGTCGCGGATAAGCCTTTTCTTTGCAGAAAAAAAGCATGGACCTCATCGTAGAGGGGGTGAAGGTAGGCATGATCCTGGCGCTGCTCATCGGGCCGATCTTTTTCGCTATCGTACAGGCGGGCGTGGAGGAAGGCTTTCGGGCGGGCGCTATGGTCGGCTTGGGCATCTGGATTAGCGACTTGCTGTTCATCGCAGCGGTCTACTGGGGGTTGTCCTACATCAGTCAGGTAGTTTCCGGCCCTAATTTTGCGCTCTACCTCGGCATCGGCGGCAGTATTACCCTTACGTTATTCGGGTTGGGCGCATTACTTACCGCACCCAAAACGAATCAGCTGCCGGAGTGGTCAAAGCAGAGTATCCGCACCTCTTCCTACGCCGGATTGTGGCTCAAGGGTTTCCTCATTAACACAATCAACCCGTTTACCTTCTTTTTCTGGATAGGCGTGGCTTCCACCGTAGTCATTGATGGCGACCTGGAACAGACCGAGGCCCGCTACTTTTTCGGCGGCATACTGGGCACTATTATCACCACAGACCTGGCCAAAGTGCTCCTGGCTAAACGCATACGCCGGCTGCTTCGCCCGATACACCTGCTGTGGATGCGGCGCATTTCCGGAATCGCGCTAATCCTGTTTGCGCTAGCCTTGCTAGGCCGCGTACTGTGGACGCTGTAGCTGCTGATTGAAACGGTCGACCCGGGGATTCATCACCCAGAACCAGGCTGGCGGTACCAGTGAAAGCAAAATTGCGCCCGGATAACCGGTGGGCAGCTGAGGGCTTTCCTGATGGTGGCGCAGAATCTGATACTTGCGCGACGCTTTGAAATGGTGGTCAGAATGCCGCGTCAGCTCATACAGGAAGATACGGCCCAGTTCGTGGTCAGAATTCCACGAATGCTGCGGGCCGACCCGTTCGTACCGGCCGCTCGGCTTTTTAGCGCGCTGCAATCCGTAGTGCTCGATGTAATTAACCGATTCCAGCATTAAAAAACCGATAACCGCTATGGCTACTCCGAAGGGGACCAGGCTCCAGCTAAACAGCAACCCGATAGCCGCCAGGTAAGCCAGTTGCAAAACCGTAAACCGGATCATCTCATTGGCCGGGCTCAACACTGCTTTTCCTGATTTGCGGAGCCGTTCGGCTTCCAGCCGCCACGCATTGCGGTAACCGCCGAGTACCGACCGGAACCAAAAAGTATAAATCAGCTCCCCACGGCGGGCAGTGGCCGGGTCTTCCGGAGTGGCCACGTGTTTGTGATGGCCCAGGTTGTGTTCGATGATGAAGTGGGTATACAGCTCCGGCAGCAGCAATACTTTTGCCATAAGGCGCTCATAAGCAGTGCTGCGGTGCCCCAGTTCGTGTGCCACATTGATACCGGCGGTACCGAGGATCAGCCCGACGCTGAGCGTCATACCCGTAACCTCATACGTTTGTAACCCACCCTGATGCAGTGTGTACAAATAATAGCCGACCAGGCCGTAGACCACCGGGATATTGAAATAGAGCAGGTAGTCAAAGAAGGGCGCTCGTTTTCTTTCCTCTTCTTCTTCGGGGGCATGGTTCTCAACGGAGCGGCGGGCAAACAGCTCAACCAGCGGAATGAATATAAACCCTAAGTAAAGGGCGCTGTAAGCCCAGATGCCACCCTGGTAAATGGCGAAGTAGGCCGACAGGGGCAGCAGGTAAGCAATCAGGTATTTAGCATCTCTTTGTTCCATAGCTTACTGTACATTTTACTAGTTCCTCCGAAATATAATCATTTTCCGGCTTTCCGGTAAGATGTATTTTCTTCAATTAAGAGCGCTTAAAACCTTCCTCGCCTTCCCCTGTTTCCAATTAAGATTGGGAAGATGGGGCGGATATCCTGCCCCGAAACAACGAAAACCGCAATGAGTAAAAAGTTTTACGATCTGCCGCTGAGCAAAGTACAGCGCGAGACGGAGGATGCCGTTTCTCTTTTCTTCGATATACCACAGGAACACAAGGATGCTTTTCAGTACAAACAGGGACAGTACCTGACGTTGAAGTTTGAGCTCAACGGAGAAGAGGTGCGCCGCTCCTACTCTATGAGCAGCAGCCCGCTGGAAAGCCAGATAGCCGTTACGGTAAAACAGGTGCCGAACGGCAAAGTCTCTACTCACATCAATCAAAATCTGAAAGCGGGCACTACCGTTTCTGTCATGCCGCCGGATGGCCGGTTTTACACCGAACTGGATGCTGATCAGCGTAAAGATTACTACCTCTTCGGTGCCGGCAGTGGCATTACTCCCCTGATGTCTATCCTGAAGACGATCCTGGAAGAAGAACCGCAGAGCGCGGTATTCCTGCTTTACGGCAACCGCCGGGAGGACTGCATTATTTTCCGGGAGCAACTGGATGAGCTGCAGGAGCAATACGAAAACCAGCTCATCGTGGAGCATATCCTCAGCCAACCGGTGCGTGAAAAATCGGGGGGTGTCTTCGGTTTTATGAAAAAAGGCAAAACCAACTGGGAAGGCCTCATCGGCCGCATCGATTCCGGAGAGGTGAGCCGCTTTTTGCAGGAAAACCCACAGCGCAGCCAGGATGCAGAATACTTCGTTTGCGGCCCGGGCGACATGATTGACACCGTGGAAGGCGCCCTGCTTGGGCAGGGCATCGACCGCAAGAAGGTGCACACCGAGCGCTTCACTACCGGCAAGCCCGCAGCACAGCCTTCTGCTGATGCCGGCCTGGATGGTGCTAAAGTCAAAGTGCACCTTGATGGCTCGGAGATAGAGGTGACGGTGAAGGAAGGCAAATCAATACTGGCTACCCTGCTCGATGCTAAGTACGACCCGCCCTACTCCTGTACTTCCGGCGCCTGCTCTACCTGCATGGCCAAACTGGTGAAGGGCAGCGTAAAAATGGATGCCTGCTTTGCGCTCGACGAAGACGAAGTGGAAGAAGGCTATATCCTTACCTGCCAGGCCCACCCGACGACGAGCGAGGTGGAAATCACTTATGATGTGTAAGCATAAGACTTCTTTATAACAGAACGGGCCACTGCTTAAAAAAACAGTGGCCCGTTGTCGTTTCAAAAAATCAGTGCGCCTCGCGCCAGTTGTTGCCGACGCCCATTTCCACTACAATCGGCACTTTCAGGCCCGGCAGGGCATTCTTCATTTTATCCTCGATGATGGGCTTGATGGTCTCCAGTTCGTCCTTGTGGGCATCGAAGACCAATTCGTCATGTACCTGCAGGATCATCTTTGACTTAAACTGCTGGCGCTCAAACTCCTCGTTGATGTTGACCATGGCAATTTTGATCATATCCGCAGCAGAGCCCTGTACCGGCGTATTGATGGCGTTGCGCTCGGCGTGGCTGCGCAGTACTCCGTTGCGGGAATCGATGTCCCTGAGGTAGCGGCGGCGGCCCATGATGGTCTTCACGTAGCCCGACTTGCGGGCCTCTTCCACCGTTTGGTCCATATAATGCTTCAGGCCGGGGTAGCGCTGGAAATATTGTTCGATCAGTTCTTTGGCTTCTGCCCGTTTAATGTCCAGTTGCTGCGACAAGTTGGTAGCGCCGGCACCGTAGATGATGGCGAAATTTACAGTTTTGGCCCGGTAGCGCTGTTCGCGGGTCACTTCTTCATAGGGCACATCAAAAACGCGGGCAGCCGTAGCGCTGTGGATATCTTTGCCCGACTGGAAAGCTTCGAGCATGGCTTCGTCCCCGCTGATTTCGGCGATTAGCCGCAGCTCGATCTGCGAATAGTCGGCAGCGAGCAGCAGGTGATGCTCGTCGCGCGGGATGAAGGCTTCCCGGATACGGGCACCTTCCGGCGTACGTACCGGTATGTTTTGCAGGTTTGGATCGTTGGAGCTGAGGCGGCCGGTGGCGGTCAGCGCCTGATTGAAGGAGCTGTGGATGCGGCCGGTGCGCGGATTGACGAGCTTGGGCAGGGCATCCACATAGGTGGACTTGAGCTTGCTCAGCCCCCGGTACTTCAGAATCATATCCACAATGGGAAAGTCTGCTGCCAAATCCGCCAGTTTATCTTCACTTGTGGAGTATTGGCCAGACTTGGTCTTCTTATAGCGGTAGGGCAGCCCCATTTTCTCAAACAGCACCTCTCCCACCTGCCGGGGCGAGCCAACGTTGAATTCCGTTTTTGCCTCTTCATGAATGGCCTTTTCCACCTCATCAACCCCCAGCGCCAGCTCCTTGCTGATCTGCTTCAGGAATTCCACATCTACGTTGACGCCCTCGTATTCGATATTGACCAAAGCGCGGACCAGTGGCCCTTCAATCTCATCGTATAGCTTTTGGAAGCCCTCTTCTTTCAGCCGGGGGGCCAGATAGTCTTTTAGCTGCAGCGTAATATCGGCATCCTCTGCGGCATAGTCCAGCACCTCCTCCGGAGCAAGGTCGCGCATGTTTTTCTGGTTCTTCCCTTTCTTACCCAGTATGCTCTCAATGGGTACCGGCTGGTACTTCAGGTAGGTTTCCGCCAGGTAATCCATGCCGTGGCGCAGCTCGGGCTCGAGCAGATAATGCATAATCATCGTATCCTGATAATAGCCTTTCACCTCTACGCCATAGTGCCGCAGGATGAGCGCGTCGTACTTCAGGTTTTGGGCTACCTTACTGGTCTTTTCATTCTCCAGTACCGGCTTAAACTCCTGTACGATGCGCTTTGCTTCTTCGTAATCAGCAGGCACGGGCACATAGTAGGCCTCGTGCGGCTTAATCGCAAAGGACATGCCCACCAGCTCAGCCTGAGTGGCATCGATACCCGTGGTTTCGGTGTCGAAGCAAAGGGTATCCGCTTCCATCAGTTGCTTCAGCAGGGCAGCGCGCTTCTCTGCTGTATCTGCCAGCTGATAGTTGTGGGCTGTATTGCTCAGGTTTTTGTCGGCTACCGAATGGGCCGGCGGTGCCTGGGCGACGCTGCTGCTGCGCTCCTCGCTTTGCGCGAAAAGGTCACCCTGCCCGCCTTTCTCCACTTTCTTTTCGCCGAGTATCTGCTCGGAAAGGGCACGGAACTCCAGCTCTTTAAAAATTTCCGCTAAGCGGTCCTTGTCCGGCGGGTCTATCTGGTATTCTTCGGCATCAAACTGAATCGGGGCTTCCGTATTGATAACGGCCAGCTTTTTGGAAAGCAAAGCCTGTTCGCGGTGCTCTTCCAGCCGCTCCTTTTGCTTGCCCTTGAGCTGATCCGTATTTTCCAGCAGGTTCTCCACAGAATCGAACTCCGCCAGCAGCTTGGCGGCCGTCTTGGGGCCGATGCCCGGTACACCGGGAATGTTATCCACGCTATCGCCCTGCAGCCCCAGCATATCAATCACCTGCTCAACGCGCTCCACATTCCACTTTTTCAAAATGGCCGGCACGCCCATGATGTCTACGCCATTGCCCTGCCGGGACGGCTTGTAGAGGTAGATATTGTCGGATACCAGCTGACCGAAGTCTTTGTCCGGCGTTACCATGTATACCTTGAAGCCTTCGCGCTCTGCCTGCTTGGACAAGGTGCCGATCACATCGTCCGCCTCAAAGCCGTCGAGGGTAACGATAGGGATTTTAAATGCGCGGACAATGGCCTCGATATACGGAATAGCCACGACAATATCTTCCGGCTGCTCCTCCCGGTTTGCTTTGTAAGGCTCGTACATTTCATGCCGGAAGGTGGGGGTGGAAAGATCAAAAGCCACAGCTATGTGCGTGGGGTTCTGCTCCCGCATCAGGTCCCAGAGGGTACGGGTGAAACCCATCACTGCAGAGGTATTCACGCCCTTGGAGTTGATGAGCGGGCGGTTGATAAATGCAAAATGCGCCCGGTAGACCAGTGCGTGGCCATCGAGCAGGAATAGTTTTTTCTGTTGAGCCATGAGGCGTTTATTTTTCGGTACAGGGTATGAATGGGCGGCGGGCCCGTCCATGCCATTCGTTTTTTTAACAACGCTGCCGGCAATCGTTTCAGCCGGATGGTCGAAAATAGGAAAATTGAAGAAATTCCCCGTTGACGGAATTCCCGCCCGCTTCCAAACCACTAGACAAACTGGATTTCATGAGTAAAAGGGATTGATTTTTGCGGGCTGCAGTTCCCGCCTTTAG
>CAJXXJ010000075.1 GCA_913062745.1 uncultured Phaeodactylibacter sp. | reverse complement strand
TGCTCGGCTACGTGGAAAGGCTGAGACAGGAAGCGCTGTACGCGGCGGGCGCGGTGTACGACTTGCTTATCTTCGTCAGACAATTCCTCCATACCGAGGATGGCGATGATGTCCTGCAGTTCGTTGTAGCGCTGCAGGATATTTTTCACGCGCTGAGCGGTATTGTAGTGCTCGTCGCCGATGATAGCCGGGTCAAGGATACGGGAAGTGGAATCGAGCGGATCCACCGCCGGGTAGATACCGAGGGAAGCAATCTTACGGCTCAGTACCGTAGTTGCATCAAGGTGGGCAAAGGTCGTTGCCGGTGCCGGGTCCGTCAAGTCATCCGCAGGCACGTAAACCGCCTGCACGGAGGTAATAGAGCCCCGCTTGGTAGAAGTAATACGCTCCTGCATCAGGCCCATCTCGGTAGCCAGCGTCGGCTGATAACCTACCGCAGAAGGCATACGTCCCAGCAGTGCAGATACCTCAGAACCCGCCTGGGTGAAGCGGAAGATATTATCGATAAAGAACAGGATATCACGGCCGCCCATCGGGTCGTTCATATCACCGTCGCGGTAGTACTCAGCGATGGTCAGGCCGGAGAGGGCCACCCGTGCACGTGCTCCCGGAGGCTCGTTCATCTGGCCGAATACGAAAGTGGCTTTAGAGTCTGCCAGCTCTTTCATGTCAACGCTGCTGAGGTCCCAGCCGCCAGCTTCCATTGACTCCATGAATTTCTCGCCGTACTTCACGATACCGGCTTCGAGCATCTCGCGCATCAGGTCGTTTCCTTCCCGCGTACGCTCGCCCACACCAGCGAATACAGAGATACCTTCGTAGCCCTTCGCGATGTTGTTGATCAGTTCCTGAATCAGTACGGTTTTGCCCACACCGGCACCGCCGAACAGGCCAATTTTTCCTCCTTTCAGATAAGGCTCAATCAAGTCGATCACCTTGATACCAGTGTACAGTACCTCCTTCTCAACGGAAAGCTCCTCGTAAGTCGGCGGCTTGCGGTGGATAGGCGCTGTGCCTTCTGCATTTTCAATTGCACCGATGCCGTCGATCGGCTCGCCTACTACGTTGAACAGGCGGCCTTTGATAGCCGTACCGATCGGCATCGCGATGCCCCGGCCGGTATCTACCACTTCTTCACCGCGGGTCAGGCCGTCGGTAGCGTCCATAGCGATTGCCCGGACACTGTCCTCGCCCAGGTGCTGCTGCACCTCAAGCACGAGCGTCTCGCCACCCGGCCGCTTAATTTCCAATGCGTTATTGATTTCGGGCAGTTTCGCGCCTTCAGCAGAGAAGCTGACGTCTACTACCGGGCCGATAACTTGCTTGACTTGACCGATGTTTGCCATATCTTAATGATTATCTGTATAAGCTAAGGATTCTCAAAAATCGGCACAAATTTAGTCTTTTGACTTGATAATCAAAAGCGAAACCTTTTTATCGTAAACTTGTTATCCTCTTTTTTACGGCGGACTTACGATCCCCCGACCGGCATTTGCTCCCCGCCACGCCCCTGCTGCCGCACTTCCCGGCATCAAAGAACCACTTGCTCCTTATTTTATTCGGGCTCCAGCCACCGCTGCGGTATTTTTGCGATGGCGGATTTTCAGAACGGCCAGGGCAGGGATTTTTACGAAAGTGCACCCAAAATGGCAACCTCCGAGCTTATCCCTGACGCTGAAAAGCAGACAGGCTATGCTATGCAGTCTTAAAACCGGTATCCGATGCGGGTCATAAGCTGCAGGCTGCGGTAGTTCAGCGTGCCTGCCGACTGTACATTTACACCGAGAGTGCTGTCTGAAACCGTAACGGTGGTTTCCGAATTGTGATTAGCCGCCAGGTAGTTGATCAGCATGCCTAGCTC
This sequence comes from uncultured Phaeodactylibacter sp., assembly GCA_913062745.1. GTDB lineage: Bacteria > Bacteroidota > Bacteroidia > Chitinophagales > Saprospiraceae > Phaeodactylibacter. Next base: position 8,609 of record CAJXXJ010000075.1, on the reverse strand, counting down.
CAGGGTGCCCAGCAGCTCTTTCCCGAGCAGCAGCCCGAGTCCGTATGTCCATGCTCCGCCGTAGGTTTCTGCCAGGCGGAGATTCACCGGTTCAGTACCGGCTGCGACAGCATACTCCAGATCCAGCCTACTCATTAACTGATACCCCAGCTGAGGCATAAGCGCGATGTGCAGGCTTTCACTAAAAGTGCCCATTTGCGGTGCAAAGCTAAGTTGGAATGCCATGAAGTTGTCGGTCCTTAGGTTTTCCACCGGCCCCTGCGCGAAGCTAACCAGGCCTGTCCGGATTTCTTCTTCCTCCACCGGGTTAAGCGTAAAACCTGCCCGGAAGCCCATCCTAAAAAAATTATTGATCGGGAAGGTAGCGCCTGCTTGTATCCCCTGCCCCTCCGTGGCTTCGTAAGTACGGCCAAAAGCGCCCGTAGGCAATGCAGTGCCGATGCTGACGTCCAGTATCCAGTTATTCTGGGTGGTAATATTTTGAGCGGCAAGGAGTACCGGTACGGCATAGAAAAGTAAGCCCCAAAAGAGAGATTTCATGGCGAAAGAATTTGATGGCCTGCAAAAAAGAGATGTAAGGCAGCCTGCGAGCAGCAACCTACCCTACCTAGCTGTTATCAGAAGCGATAGCCCGCCTGTATGCTAAGCTGTAAAACACGGTAATCCATAGTCGTCCCGGCAGGCACTCCTACAGTAGTTGATCCATCGGTAACGGTTACGAAAGTATTTGCATCGTGGAAAGCTTCGATGTAATTGATAAAAAGGCCTAGTTCCAACTGCTCCTTTATCTGCGTACCGATGAGTATCCCCAGTCCTCTTGAGAGGCCGCTGTCGTGATCCTGGTCCAGCAGGATATCAACATCCATGCCGTCGATGACCGTTCGGTAACTCGCATCCAGGTCTCCCATCGTTTGGATGCCTACATGGGGGACCAGGGCAATGTTGAACGCCCCGCCGAAGTAGCCCAGCTGAGGTGCCAGCATGAAGTGAAAAGCGTTGTAACCCCCTCCGTTTACCGAACTGATAGACTGATTGGTCCCGGCAACAAGCCCGTTGCGGATCGCATCAGTGTCAAATGGATTGGAGGTGATGCCCATACGCATGCCCAGTGCAAAAATCTTCCCGAAGCGGTAAGTGGCTCCAGCCTGCAAGGCGAGGCCGACTTCCGCTTCTTCCACATCCTCAAAGGTTCCGGTGGGCAAGGCCATGCCGGCACTGAAATCAACGACCCATCCTTTTTGAGCAGAAAGCAATAAGGGCGTACAGAAGAGCGCAAGCGCGCATAACAAGGGTTTCATAGCATAAATTTTGGTGAATAAATTTACCCCCTAAAATAAACTCCAACCCCGTTAAAATCCAATATTTAACAATGTTTAATTTGCTAAAAGGAAAACATCCTGTCTTTTTGGCGTATTTCCCGGTATCCTGCCTGCCACATTCCACACTCTTTCCTATCTTCCGTCCATGATCTGGGAAGCACTCACCAAACTCAGCCTGCTCGGCACCGAGCGCGGGCAATTGCCCGGCGAGGCACAGCAAGCCCTGCTCCGGCTTGGCCTGGAAGCAGATGCCCCGCCGGAGCAGACGGTGCTTGAGGGCCTGGCGCTGTACCATCAGTTGCGGCGGGCAGGCTACCAGCCTGCACCGCACGAAGGCAGCAGCGACACTCCCCCACCCAGTGGGCGGCGGGCGGTAAATGCACAGGCGGCCCGTATTCTGCAGCATATTGTGCAGGGCCGTTACCGGGATGCGCTGCCGGAATACCTGCGGTTGATCGAAGCGGGCGGCTGGCAACTACCGCCGGAGCAGCTGCCGGCCCTGTTTTACTATGCCGCTAAGCGCCCGGCTTTTTGGGATCAGCTGCGGCCGCTGCTCAGCGCACGCGACCACTGGCTGCTCCGGCAAAATAAGGATTGGCAGCCGCTGGCGGAGCGCCCGCCGGAAGATGACTGGCAGGAGTGCAGCCCGGAAGAACGCGCCATGATGCTCCGCTACCTGCGGCGCCACGCTCCGGAAACGGCTGCCGGCTATCTGTCCCCTATCTGGGAAGACTTGCCCTATACCGAAAAGAAAAGCCTGCTGGAGCAACTGGCCATCGGCCTGGGCGAAGCGGATGAACCTTTTCTGGAACAAGCCCGGCAGGACAGCCGCAAGGAAGTCCGGCAGGCCGCCGTGCGCCTGCTTACGCTATTGCCCGGCGCCCGGCTGCAGGAGGAGCTGTACGCAGGTGCCGCACGTTTGCTGCGCCTCGACGATCAGGGCAACCTCCGGATCGCCTACCCCGATGCGCCGGGTAAAGCTGACAAGCGGCTGGGCATCGGGCGCGGAGGGGCCGGAAAATACGCCGGCGGCCAAAAAGCGGGCTGGGCTTACGACTGGCTTTCCCGCATCCCGCCCGGGCGCTGGGAAACCCATTTTAAAAAAAACACCCTCGACACTATGCGGCTGTTCCTGCGGGGCGACAAGCACCAACTCCTGGCCGATGCCGTGACGAACGCTGCGCTGCTGCACCGGGACCACCGCTGGATGGAAGCCCTGCTCCGGCACTGGTGGCGCACCGATAATGAAGCGCGCTGGAATACCGCTTTAGGCAAACAGCTGATGAGCGAGCTGCCGGAGGCTACCTTTAATCAGCTGCTGGAAAACCATCTGCGGCAGCACACCAACTATCTGGAAGAAAACAGCCTCCCCACGCAATGGCTCTGCCTCGGGCAGCACCCCTGGTCTCCCGCTCTTTCGAAAGCAGTCGTACAGGGGCTGCAGCAGTGGCTGGCCGGCGGGCAGTCTTACCACTGGAACCTCTGGCACTACAAGCGGGTGCTCAAAGTGGGCGCTTATCAGGTGCACCCTGCTCTACTCTCTGAGTTCCGCCACGGCTGGGATAAACGCGCCCCCGCCTGGGAGCGCTGGGCACCGGATGTGGACCGGTTTTTGAAAGTGCTGTCCTTCCGGCGGGATATGCGGCGGGCGCTGCAGCCTGAGCAATAAATTTACTTTAACCGATAATTCGCCGCACTGGCATCAAACCGCAAATTCCCCTATCTTGCCGGGTATGCCAACGATGACCGTACTACATACGCCCTACGGAGCCGTACGCCTGCGCCGCCGCGGTCAGGGGCAGCGGTTGCTGATCGCTCTGCACGGCTTTGCGCAGGACGGCAGCGCCTTCGACGAGCTCGTGGATGCCGACGGGCATAGCGGCACCCTCTATGCTATTGATTTGCCATTTCATGGTGAGACAGCCTGGAAGCGGAAAGACTTCCGGCCCGGGCAGTTGGCCGATATCATTGACCATATCCTGATACGGGAAAACCGCTTACGCTTTGAAGCTATTGGGCACAGCATGGGGGCCCGGCTATGGATCAGCCTCCTGCCCAGATACACCGGTCGGATCAATGCGCTCTACCTGATCGCCCCGGATGGCTTTTATCTGCCGTGGGGAAAGCTTACCGAGCCGCTGCCAGCCACCGCCCGGAAACTGGCCGGGCGGCTGGTGCAAGATCCCGACTGGCTGCTGCAAACGGCTGCCTGGCTGTACCGGCGGGGGTGGCTGGATCATTTCGCTATACGTTACCTCAACCACCATTGCGCCGGCCCGCAACGCCTGCAGCGTATGCTGCACACCTGGTACAGCCTGGCTCATTTTCCGCTCAAGCGGCAACGGGCAGTTCAACTACTGAGGGAAAGCAATGTGCCGACGCTGGTACTGCTGGGGCAACAGGACCGCATCGTGCCCACCACCCGGGTGCAGCCGTATCTGGAGGACTTGCCCAATGTGCTGGTGCAGGAAGAGCCGGGCACCCACCTCAGCTTACTAAAACAAGCCGCCCCATACCTAAAAGACGGGCTGATACGTTACTGGCAGTGGCTGCGTATGAAATAAAGGATTCTTATTCAACACTATGCCACAGTCGCAAGTTATAGTACAGTATTCGGCCATCGCACGCCAATTCAGCAATAGCTTTTAGCTTGCAAATACAATTATGGTAGAAGAAACAAGTACGACCGTTCAGGGTATCGCCGCTTACGAGCAGATGGAAGAAAAGGATGTCATTGAAGTGATCGGCGCTAAGGAGCATAACCTGAAGGATATCGACCTGCACATCCCGCGCAACAAGATGGTGGTGATTACCGGCATCAGTGGCAGCGGCAAATCCTCGCTGGCCTTCGACACCATCTACGCCGAGGGGCAGCGCCGCTATATGGAGACCTTCACTTCCTATGCCCGGCAGTTTATCGGTGAAATGGAACGGCCGGAGGTGGAAAAGATCAACGGCCTGAGCCCGGTCATCTCTATTGAGCAAAAAACCACTGGCCGCAACCCGCGCTCTACGGTGGGCACAATTACTGAGGTCTACGACTTCATGCGCCTGCTTTTTGCCCGTACGGGCGAAGCTTACTCCTACGCCACCGGTAAGCGGATGGTGCGCTACACGGAGGAGCAGATGAAGGAAATCATCATCGAGCAGTACAGCGGGCAAAAAATCTTGCTATTGGCACCACTGGTGCGCGGCCGGAAAGGCCACTACCGGGAGCTCTTTGAGCAGACCCGCAAACAGGGGTATACCAAAGTGCGGGTGGATGGAGCAATTCTGGACCTTAAGCCGGGCCTGAAAGTAGATCGTTACAAAGTCCACGATATTGAAGTGGTCATCGACCGCATCAAGCTGACCGAGGACCGGCTGCACCGGCTGACCACCTCTCTGCAGACTGCCCTGAAGATGGGCAACGGCCTGGTCTTTATTATGGAGCATGGCTCTGAGGAGGTGCGCACTTTTAGCCGCGACCTGATGGACCCGGAGTCCGGCATTTCCTACGAAGAGCCCTCTCCCAATACCTTTTCCTTTAACTCGCCCTATGGTGCCTGCCCGACCTGCAACGGACTGGGCAGCATCAACAAGGTGGACATGGACAAGGTGATTCCTGATGACAGCAAAAGCATCAACGATATCGGAATTGCTCCGCTGGGCGAGGTGCGCAGCAATATGACGTTTAAGCAGCTGCGGGCGATTGCCAAAAAGTACAAATTTTCCTTTGCCACGCCGGTGAAGGAACTGCCGAAGAAGGCATTGGAGACTATCCTCTACGGCGGGGACGACAGCTTTGCGGTACGCGTCAACAAGCACAACGATTACTCCTACAACCTGGCGCAGGAAGGCCTCGTCAATATGCTGGAGCGCTGGTACGAGGATACGAGCTCGGAAAAAATACGCCGCTGGGCGGAAGAGTTCATGAGCGTGGATACCTGCCCGGACTGCGGAGGGTACCGCCTGAAACAGGAAGCCCTGCACTTTAAACTAAAAGAAACCCACATCGGGCAATTGGCAGAGATGGACCTGACCGAGCTGCGCGAGTGGATGGGTGATGTGGAAAGCCACATGAGTGAGCGGCAGGGGATGATCGCGCACGACATTCTCAAAGAAATCCGCCTGCGCCTCGGCTTTTTGCTGCACGTAGGCCTTGATTACCTTTCGCTCAACCGCCCCGCACGAACTTTATCCGGGGGGGAGGCGCAGCGCATCCGCCTGGCTACACAGATTGGCTCGCAGCTCACCGGTATCACCTACATACTCGACGAGCCGAGCATCGGCCTGCATCAGCGTGACAACCAACGGCTGATCGAAGCGCTGCGGGAACTGACCGAAATTGGTAATACCGTTCTGGTGGTGGAGCACGACAAGGACATCATGCTGGCCTCAGACTACATCATCGACCTCGGGCCGGGAGCGGGCAAGCACGGGGGCGAACTCGTAGGGGAAGGGGTGCCGGAGGAGTTTCTGAAAACCGGAACGCTTACCGCCCAGTACCTCAACGATCAGCTACGTATACCTGTGCCGGAAACCCGGCGCAAGGGCAATGGCAACAAGCTGGAGCTGAAAGGCGCTACCGGCAACAATCTTAAGAAAGCAAATGTCAAGATTCCGCTCGGCACCTTCACCTGTGTCACCGGCGTTTCGGGCAGCGGGAAATCGACCTTGATCAACGAGACGCTCTACCCCATTTTGCGGCAGTATTTTTACAAAAGCCTGAAAGCGCCTATGCCGTATACCTCGGTAAAAGGGCTGGAACATATCGATAAGGTCATTGAAATTGACCAGTCCCCGATTGGCCGTACGCCCCGGTCCAACCCGGCTACCTACACCGGCGTTTTCACGGATATCCGCAAGATATTTGCCGAACTGCCGGAGGCGAAAATCCGGGGGTATAAGCCCGGGCGCTTCTCCTTCAATGTGAAGGGCGGGCGCTGCGAGGTTTGCAAAGGCAGCGGCATGCGGGTCATAGAGATGAACTTCCTGCCGGATGTGCACGTAGAGTGCGAAAACTGCATGGGCCGCCGCTACAACCGCGAGACGCTGGAAATCCTCTACAAAGGCAAATCGATCAACGATGTGCTCAATATGACGGTGGAGGAGGCCGTGGAGTTTTTCGAGCCCATCCCCAACATCTACCGCAAGCTGCGTACGCTCAACGAGGTAGGCCTGGGCTACATTACCCTCGGGCAGCAAGCCACTACTCTTTCCGGCGGGGAAGCACAGCGCGTGAAGCTGTCTGAAGAGCTGGCCAAGCGGGACACCGGCAATACGGTCTACATCCTGGACGAGCCGACCACCGGTCTGCATTTTGAAGACATTCAGCACTTGCTCAACGTCCTCAACAAGCTGGTGGACAAAGGCAATACGGTAATCGTTATTGAGCACAACATGGACGTGATCAAGGTAGCCGATTACATCATTGACATGGGTCCGGAGGGCGGTGCCCGCGGCGGCACGGTCCTCTGCACCGGCACCCCCGAGAAGGTAGCTAAGAAAAAAGAGAGTTATACCGGGCAGTACCTGAGGCTGGAGCTGAAGTAAGCCCGGGCTGCGTCCAATAACCTAACTAAAATCTATTACGATATGAAAACCATTCACCTGATGGCGTTTGTGCTGCTGAGCATAAGCGCCCTTTCGGCGCAAACCACTGATTTTGCAAAAATCGACAGCCTGCTGCAGCGCATTGAAGAGAATGAAAGGGGCATGGGCAGCCTTGCGATCTGGATGGATGGCGAGCTGGCCTATTCCCGGGCCATCGGTTATGAAAATGTGGAAGCAGCGGAAGCAGCCGGGCCGGAAACCATCTATGGCATAGGCTCTATTTCCAAGGTATTCACGGCAGTGATTGCCCTTCGGCTCGCCGAGGAAGGCCAGCTTGCGCTGAATACCCGCCTGAGCAAATACTTCCCGGGGCTGCCCAATGCAGACAGCATCACGGTAGAGCAGCTGCTGCGCCACCGCTCCGGCCTGCACAACTTCACAGACGACCCCGACTACGCGACCTTTATGGAACAGCCCCAAAGCCGGGAGCAGCTGTTGGAGCGTTTTGCCGATAAAGGGACGGACTTCAGCCCCGGGGAAAAAATGAGCTATTCCAATACCGGCTACGTTATCCTTTCCTTCCTTCTGGAGGAGGCAAGCGGCAAAAGCTATCAGGAGCTGCTGGACCAATACATCCTGCAGACCTGCGGGCTGAAGCGGACCTACCTGCCGGAGGAGGTTGTCGGGGAAGGCAAACAGGAAGCCCTTTCCTACCGCCGCGAAGACGGGAATTGGGCTGCTGCGGCACAAACTCACCCGAGCATCCCGATTGGTGCCGGCGCGCTGCTTTCCACACCCGGGGAGCTTACGGAATTCATGCACTGCCTGTTTAGCGGAGCACTGGTTTCTGAAGCGCATTTGGAGGAGATGGCTACTATGACAGATGGCTACGGTTTGGGCCTGACCCAGTTCCCGTTTTACGATAAGTACGCCTACGGGCATACCGGTGGGATTGACGGCTTCAGTTCTATGGTGGGTTACTTCCCGGAAGAAGGCGTAGGCATTGCCTATATCTCCAACGGCACTGTTATGCCCATCAACGATATCATGATCGGTGCGCTGAGCATTGTTTTTGATAAAGAATACGAGCTGCCCACCTTTGCGCCGGCCATAGATGTGGAAGAAGCACAATTGCGGCAATACGAAGGCACTTACGGTGCAGAGAACTTCCCGCTTGACATCCGGGTTTTCGTGGAGGACGGAATGCTGAAAGCGCAAGCAACCGGGCAGGGCGCTTTCCCCCTCGAAGCCTTCGCTGAACATCAGTTCCGCTTTGAAGCAGCCGGCATTGAAATTGAATTCCTCCCTCAGGAAGAAAAGATGCTGCTCCGGCAGGGTGGCGTGTACGAACTGTCTAAAAAATAGGCAGTTGCGAAAAAGCGACGGGGATTCCGTATATTTGATGAACATACAGCTAACAACACCATCGCCTCTATGAGAAAGTGGATCAACCAAGCGTTTAAATGGTACTATAAGCAACGCTACAACAGCTTGCAGCATTTCATGCAGCGCCCGCAGGAGGTACAGGAAGGCATGCTCAAGCACTTGCTGGAATCCACTAAGCATACGGAGTGGGGGCGGCAGTATGATTACCGCAGTATCCGCACCCCGGAACAATTCGCAGAGCGGGTGCCCGTCAGCGACTACGATGCGTTGAAACCCTACATTCAGCGGATGATGATGGGCGAAAAGGATGTGCTGTGGAGCGGGGCGGTACGCTGGTATTCCAAATCTTCCGGCACTACGAGCGACCGC
>CAJXXJ010000074.1 GCA_913062745.1 uncultured Phaeodactylibacter sp. | reverse complement strand
GTACAAAAAATGGAGAACTAGAATCACATGATCTGAGTGAAGATGCAGTGATCAAACAGCTTTCAATAATGCGTTTCAACATGTTTAGTGAATTGAGATATCTCTTGAATAAGGCTGTTGAAAGTGAAGCCCCCGAACACTACCAAGCACGATTCACACCTGAAGCTCGTAAGGTGTTATTGGAAATGGTCTTTGAAGAACTGCGTCATAAAGTGGAGTCTAGTGGGGGGTGGGAACCAGAATCTACTTTACGTATTGTTGGCACATTTGGTTTTCACGATGCAGTGATTATGTATCCGTTAGTGAAGATACTCCAATCAAAGCAGAGATATGATGAGGGCATCATCGAAGTCAGCAGCTTCGGGGGCTACCTCAAACAGTATGAAGTAGCCCTTGACCCGGTATTGCTGCAGAGCTACGATGTCGCTGTACACGAAGTGTTCGGAGCGCTGCAGCGCAACAACCAAAACAGCGGGGGCAGCTATATCGAAAAGGGAGCTAATGCCTACTACATCCGTACCGAAGGAATGGTAGAGCACATGGCCGATATTGAGCAAATCGTGGTCGCTAACCGCTCAGGTACGCCGGTGCTGATCCGGGATGTAGGCGAAGTGCGATTCGGCAGCCCCAAACGCTTCGGCGCAATGACGATGGACGGGCAGGGCGAAGCAGTGGGGGGCATCACGCTTATGTTCAAAGGTGCCAATTCCTCCGAAGCCATTGAGCAGGTGCATCAGCGGGTGGCGCAGGTCCGGCAATCCCTGCCCGAAGGCGTGGAACTGTATCCCTACCTCGACCGCTCCGACCTGGTGGCCAAAACAACGAGTACCGTTAAGAACAACCTGCTGGAGGGCGGGCTGATCGTCGTCTTCGTGCTGCTTCTGCTGCTCGGCAATTTCCGGGCCGCACTGATCGTCGCCTCCGTCATTCCGCTGGCCATGCTTTTTGCCATTATCCTGATGCGGCAGTTTGGCATATCCGCTAATCTGATGAGCCTGGGGGCCATCGACTTTGGTATCGTCATCGACGGAGCGGTGATCGTTGTGGAAGGGGTGCTGCATACTATGTTTGCCGTTTTTGTCGGCAAGACGCTTACGCAAAAGCAGATGGATGACCTCATTATAGACGAATCCTCCAAGTTGTTCCGCTCAGCGGTATTTGGCGTGTTCATCATACTGACCGTTTTTATCCCCATCATGACGCTGACCGGTATCGAAGGCAAAATGTTCCGCCCCATGGCCATTACCTTCAGCTTCGCTGTGCTTGGCGCACTCATCCTTTCCCTCACCTACGTACCGATGATGACGGCTTGGGCCATGCCAAAGACGATCCGCGACAAGCAAACCCTTTCCGACCGTATCGTCGGCTTTTTGCGAAAGCTGTACAAGCCCAGCCTGGAAGCGGCCCTGCGCCTGCCCGGGCTGGTCATTGGCGGGACCCTGGCGCTACTGCTGGCCGCCGTGCTGGTGTTCCGCAGCCTGGGCGCTGAATTTCTCCCCACCCTGGAAGAAGGCGACCTGGCCATGCAAATGACCATTCAGCCCGGCAGCGCACTGGAGGAGAGCATCGCTACTTCCACCAAAGCCGAGCAAATCCTGCTGGCTAATTTTCCGGAAATAGAGCATGTCGTATCCAAAATCGGCACCGCTGAAGTCCCCACGGACCCTATGGCGATAGAAGATGCTGACATTATGATTATTTTAAAACCTCGCGAAGAATGGGTCTCAGCCGGCAGCCGCGAGGAGCTGGTAGCTCAAATGAAAGAGAAGCTGTCGGTCATCGCCGGCGCCTCCTTCGAGTTTACGCAGCCCATACAGCTGCGCTTCAACGAATTGCTGACCGGCGCCAAAACCGATATCGCGGTCAAAATTTTTGGCGAAAGCACCGAAGAACTGAAAAGACTGGGCGATCAGGCGGCTGACATCATCCGGGGTCTCCCCGGTGCAGCAGATGTAAAGGCTGAACAGACGGAAGGCCTGCCGCAGCTCAAAGTCCGCTTCGACCGCCGCAAAATTGCGGAATACGGGCTGGACATCGAACAGCTCAACACCCTGGTGCGCACCGCCTACGCCGGGGAAACAGCCGGGGTGGTTTTTGAAAACGAGCGCAAATTTGACCTCGTCGTACGATTGCAGCAGGAACAGCGGCAGGAGCTTGACCTGTCCCGCCTGTTCGTACACCTCGACGACGGCCGTTCGCTGCCCATGAGCGAAGTTGCAACCGTCGATTATACGGAAGGGCCGATGCAAATTTCGCGGGAGGACACGCGGCGGCGCATCAATATAGGCGTGAACGTCCGGCAGCGGGATGTGGCCAGCCTGGTCGCCGATATCGAATCCAGGCTGTCGCAGGAGCTGCCCCTGCCTCCCGGCTACTTCATCCGCTACGGTGGCCAGTTTGAAAACCTGGAGGCTGCCCGGCAGCGGCTGAGCATCGCTGTGCCGGTAGCCCTGGCGCTCATCTTTGTGCTCCTCTACTTCACTTTCGGAAAAATAAAATACGCACTCATGATTTTTACAGCCGTCCCCATTGCAGCCGTAGGCGGAATTGCCGGTTTGTGGCTGCGCGGTATGCCCTTCAGTATCTCCGCCGGTGTCGGCTTTATCGCGCTCTTCGGCGTAGCGGTGCTCAACGGCATCGTGCTGATCAGCTACTTCAACCGCCTGCGCTACGAGGACGGCCTGACAGACATCCGCGAGGTGGTCATCCGCGGCGGGCTGGCCCGGATGCGGCCGGTCATCATGACGGCTACCGTAGCGGCACTCGGATTTTTGCCCATGGCGATGTCCACTTCCAACGGTGCTGAGGTGCAGAAGCCGCTGGCAACGGTGGTCATTGGCGGCCTGATCACCGCTACTTTGCTTACGCTGTTGGTGCTGCCGATACTGTACTACCTCGTAAACAAGCGCAAGGGAAGCGGGCTTTCGCCCAAAATAGCGGCGGTGTCAGCCTTGCTGCTCATGAGCATTCCCCTGGCTGCGCAACAACCGCTGACCCTGGAAGGTGCTATGCAGCAAGCGCTGTCCCGTCAGCCGGAGTTGCAGAACGGGCAGCTGAGCATCGAGCAGGCGCAGTTGGGCATCCGGGCCGCCCGGGTAATCCCGGCTACCGAAGTTTTTGCCGGCTACGGGCAGTACAACACCCCGCAGTGGGATTACCAGTTTTCTGTGACGCAGCCTTTCCGCCCCATCGGTACGAACCGCAAGCAGCAGCAAGCGGCAGAAGCGGAAGTGGCTTTCGCCAAAAGTGAGCAATCCCTGCGCGAACAGCAAATCCGGTTGCGGGTACAGCAAAGTTGGCAGGACTGGCTGCTGGCCCGGCGGCAGTTGCAAGTCCGGCAACGTCAGACAGGCCTCTTTGAAGCCTTGGCAGAACGCGCCGATTTACAGCTGCGCAGCGGGGAGGCAAACCGGTTGGAGTACACGCTGGCGCTGCAAAAGCTGACCAACGCCCGCAGTCAGGAGCGGCAGGCACAGCTGCAGGAGCAAGCTGCCTTTCAGCGGCTGCGGCAATTGGCCCTGAGCCCGCAGGCGACCCGCCCTCCGGACAGCCTGCAGCGGCTGCAACAAATACAGGGCGTGCGCGGTGCAGCATTACAAAGCTTGCTTGCGCCTCTGCAGCAACAACAACAGCTGGCTGAGCGGCAAGCGGCTGTGGCGGAGCAGGAACTGCAGCCTGGTTTCTCCATCGGCTACTTCCAGCAGAGCATTCAGCCGGAATGGGTGCTGCAGGGCGTGCAGGCCGGGGTGGCGGTCCCGATTTTTCAGAAACATCAGCGCGCGCGCATCGAGCAGGCCCGCCTGGAATCCGTGAAAGCAGCAAATCAGCTGCAGGGGCAGCAGCAGCGGCTGGAACAGGAACTGGCCCTGGCCCGGCAACAGCTCGCCCTGCTGCAGCAGCAGTTGGATACAGAAGGCAGTGAGCTTTTGGCGCAAGCCGAACAGCTCCGGGAACTCGCCAGCCAACAGTTGCAGGCCGGAGAAGCCGACTACTTTCAGTACGCGCAGAGCCTGCAGGCGGCTATAGAAAATGAGCTGCAGCATGCCGAACTGACCGCCCGCTACAATCAGGCCATCCTTTATCTTGAATTTTTAATCCGATAATCCTCTAACCATGAAATACACCATCCTCGTTTTCCTGAGCCTTTTAGCAGTAGCTTGTCAGACAGAGCCGGCTGCGGATACCGAAGGCAGCGCGGCTGCCGACAGCGGGGCAGATACGCATATACAGCTTAGCCCGCAGCAGATCGCGCAGGCTAATATCACAGTAGGCCCGCCGCAGTCCCGCAATATGGCAGAGTATCTCTCCTGCTCCGGTCAGATAGACGTTCCGCCTAAGGGGCGGTATGCCGTCCACAGCCCGGTCATGGGTTTTGTGGGGGAGGTTTCGCATTTGCCCGGCGAGTACGTACGCAAGGGTACGCGGCTGACGAGCATCCGCCATCCGGAGCTTATCCGCCTGCAGCGCGAATTGCTGGAGACGGCCGCCCGCATTCCTTATCTGGAGCAGGAACAGGCCCGTAAAGCCCGGCTGGTAGAGACTGATGCTGCTTCCCAAAAAGCCTACGAAGCAGCTAAATCAGAGCTGGCAGTAGCCGAAGCGCGGCGCAGCGGGCTGCGGGCTGAACTGGAGCTGATTGGCATTGATACGGAGCAACTGGAGCAGAGCGGGAAGGTGCAAAAGAGCATTGGCTTGTACGCTCCGGTCAGCGGCTACCTCAACGCTATTCCGGCACAACCGGGGCAATTAGTGGAGCCGCAGCAGCCGCTCTTCACCCTGATTGATAACAGCCACCTGCACCTGGAGCTGGAAGTGTATGCCAGGGACCTGGGCAAGGTGCAAAAAGGGCAGATGGTGCAGGCTCAAATACCCGGACAGGAGGGCTGGATGGAAGGAGAAGTACACCTGATCAGCCCCTCGGTAGACCTGGAGAAAAAGACAGCCCGGGTGCATGTACATCTGAAGGAGAGCCCGCGCAGGCTGGCTGTCGGAACTTTTATGTTTGCCAAAATCCAGGTGGATAGCCGTGCCGCGCTGTCGGTGCCCGAAGCAGCGGTGGTGCGCAGTGGAGAGCAGGCCTACGTTTTCCTGAGCGAGGACACCGGCTTCCGAAAGCTGCCGGTAAGCCTGGGGCAGTCGGACTCCGGCTACTGGGCAGTGGAAAGCGAGGCGCTAAGCATAGAGTCGCCCATAGCGCTCAGCGGAGCCTACTACATTAATGGTACGGAGTAAATTTGCAGCTCTGCCCTGATTCGGGCTATCTTGCGGCCGAATAACGCAGCAAAAATTATGGCCAGAAGAAAACCACTACCGAACCGGGAAGAGCGCCGCCGGGCAGAACGCCGCCGCAAGCGCACCCTGATTGCTATTGTCGCCTTTATCGCGCTGCCGGTGGTCGCCGGGCTGATTTACATGTCCTTGCCGCAGTCGCAGCCGGAAACCGGGCCCCGCTTTACCAAGCAGGGGGAGTTGCAGTTTATGGACGCAGAAACCGGTGAGCCGATTACGTCCATTGATATCGAAGTCAAGCAGGATGATGCCGGCCGGGCCGAAGGCATGATGTGGCGCCGCTCTATGGAGGAAGATCAGGGCATGCTCTTCATCATGGAGCGCTCCGAGCCGCAGTCGTTTTGGATGCGCAATACCTACATCCCGCTTGATATCATGTTCATCGGCGAAGACAAACGCATCGTGAATATCCGCAAAAACGCGCAGCCGCAGACGCTGGACCCGCAGCCGAGCAAAGGTAACGCGAAGTATGTGCTGGAAGTCATCGGAGGGTTTTCCGATCAGTTTGGCGTGGAAGCGGGCGACCGGGTGGAGTTTGAGGTAGGTAGGGAGTAAGGTAGTGGCGGCAATTATCCTGCCTGATGGAGTAAAATGCGGCGGTCTTCTGCAGCCGGGAACTAAAACCTGGACCATGCCGTTGTTAGTTTATCCTTAAATGCCAGCATGTTATGAACGTCGAAGTAGAAATTCAGGACCTTAAGCAGATGATCGCGGAACTCCTCCGCAGTCAAATGGAGACGGACCGCAAGTTCAAGGAGACAGACCGCAAGTTCCAGGAGACGGACCGCAAGTTCAAGGAGACAGACCGCAAGTTTCAGGAGACAGACCGCTTGCTGACGGAGAAATTCCGGGAGACAGACCGCTTGCTGAAGGAGCGGTTTCAGGAAACAGAACGTCTGCTGAACGAAAAGTTTAAAGAAACGGACAAACGGATTCAACAAGCATTTGACCTGTTTGAAGGGCAGTGGGGCAAATTGATGGAATCCCTGGTAGAAGGCGATTTAGTCCGGATATTGAGAGAACGAGGTATTGATATTTCAGACACTTACACCCGCCGTAAAGGCAACAAGGCCGGCAAGTCATTCGAATTTGATATCGTAGCCCATGACACTACGGAGATTGTAATTGTAGAGGTGAAGACTACGCTGCGCGCCAAACACGTCAAAGCATTCCTCAACAAGATGAGCATAATCAAGGAACTTTTACCCGAGTACAAGGACTACCAAATCATGGGCGCTGTCGCCTTTTTACGCGCCGAAGAACACTCGGGCGTCATGGCAGAAAAGCAAGGCTTTTTTGTAATCCGGGCTACGGGTGATAGTGCGGCACTGGTGAATGCGCCGGAATTTGTACCGAGGGTGTATTAGTGGATGGAGCCATCAATACTCCCCGATTGCCATCAGTATCCCAAGTGGGCGTTTCAGGGTAGAAAGTGGATTTAGAGGTGGTTCCGGCCTAAAATTGCGGGGTAAAAGAAATTTTAGTAAATTAACAGGTGCTGAAATGATCATTTTGCTATGCCTGAAAAGACCAATGCCTTATGCGTTTATCTGCTCTTTTCCCTCTAATGCTTCTGTTGAGCAGCCCCGCTTTTTCACAAGCACCTGCCGAGCGGCCGTTGCCACCTTCCTATACCGAAACTTATCTTTCACAGCAGGCCTCTGACGCAACGCCTGCCCGCCGGCCACCGGCAGACCTGGCTCGCAGCTGGCCTCTGAAATGTACGCAGTACAGTCAGCTCCTTGTGTATGGATTTAACTCAAGTGGGCGGCTGCCCCGGGGAGAAACCATTGAGTTTGTTTACTGGATAGAATACTGGGACGGCTACAGCGGAAACGAATGGCTGCACTCCGTTGAAATAGACTATGGGCCAGGTTGGGACTGGCTTTCTAATTTTACGGTATTGGAAACGCCAGACGATTGTAACGACGAAGGAGTCTGGGGGTGGTATCCGGAATGGACCGATTGTGTAGACCTTGAAACGCATGGCCCGGGTTTTGCTTTTGATGTACTTATTCCGCAGAGTTTATGCCCGGGCGGATCGCTAGATGGAGACCCTGGTAATAATTGGGGGGCTCCCACCAGCGACTGTGGGCTCTTTCGCTGGACGCTCTTCATTCCTGAGGATATACCGCTCAATCAGATTCAGTTAAATATCACCCCCAAATCAGACGGAGTGACCGGAGGGTGGTCCGGGCCGGGCTGTGTCGGCACGGAAGAAATTTATACCTACCCGATTGAAAACCCTTGCCAAAGCGTAGTCGCCAACTTAGAAAAAACCGCCGTGTGTGGATTGGAGGCGGGCAGCATTGCTTATGAGCTGCCTGATGCAGGGAGCGCCTCTTTGGATCTGCTCGTCATCGCTCAGATAAACGGAGATACGGTGCTGGCGCAGAATGACATCCCCGCGAGTGGTGTCATTGAAGACCTGGCAGTAGGGGATTACCTGATTACCTTCTCGAATGCGGACATCAATTGTAGTCTGAACTATACCATAAAAATAGAAGACCGCACGCTGGATGGCCTCGCTCAGTATCAGCCCGATTGCTCGGGTAATGGCTTAGGGGTACTTTCTGCTGACTTTAGCCCGCTGACCGGACAGGGGGTGCCCTATTCCTTTTCTTATTCCTGGCTTTACGAAGGCCAGCCGGTGGGTGGAGAAAACCCTTTTATGCCCACTACGGCAGGGGACTATCAACTATCCGTAACGGTGGAAAATTGCACTTCCTTATCCGAAGTCTTTGCTGTAGATACTTTTTTGGTGAATAGTGCGATTACAGTAAATCAGGATACGGTTGTTTTTTGCCCGGATACGGATACCCTCCTGCTGACCGCTGCTGCTAATGGCCCGCTAAGCTGGCGATTGCAGTACGAGAACGGGGCAACGCTGCAAGCCGGACAAGGGGACAGCCTCTGGATTGACTCCTCGGCCTACGCTTCCCAATTACTGGCCATTGCTTCTCTTTCGGGCTCCAACAACTGTTTCTACGAAGATACCACCTACCTTTTCCAACTGGGGGCGATCCTTACGGAAAACGAGCCTCCCGCCGGATACTGCCCGGGCGATACCGTGACGCTGTCCGCTACAGGTACGGGCAGTTACCTATGGAGCACCGGAGATACCACTGAAACAATCGAAGTCCTGGCGGAGGAGGGAGCCACCTACAGCCTCAGCCTCACGGATGGACAAGGCTGCACTGGTACAGATAGTCTGGAGGTGCCGCTCAATTTGAACCCTGATGCGGAGCTCATCAGCCCGGCAGACACTATTTGCCCGGGAGCGTCAGCGGTCCTTATCGCATCGGGCGGAGATACTTACCTTTGGAGTACCGGCGATACGACTCAGACCATCGTTGCCAGCCCGGTTTACGGAGGCGCGTCTTATTCAGTAGCAATTGACGATGGCACCTGCATTTATGAGGAAAGCCTTTTTCTGGCCACCTATGATTCTATCCCGGATATGGCTATCAGCTGCGATGCGGGTTTTACCACTTTAGCTTTTACCTGGACAGAAGTGCCGGGCCTGACATATGAAGCCGAATCTCTGGGTGCACAGCCCGTGCAGTCTGAGTCCGGCATACTGCGTTTTGAAGAGCTTGAGCCAGGTACAGAAGCAGGGATCCGGCTTTTGATAACTACTGCCAGTGGCTGTTCCAAAGTTTTTGAATCCTATTGCAGTACAACGAACTGCGATGACGAGGAGATCACGATAACACCCTTATCTGATGTTTGCCTGGGCGCCAACACGCAGCCTTTGCCTTTATCCCTTACCGGCTTTATACCCGATGAGGCAGATGAATTCGGCAAGTGGCAGGGAGAAGGGGTGATCTCAACGGAGGGGGTTTTCAAGCCTGCCGCAGCCGGAGCGGGTACACATGAAGTCATCTACTATTTCGATGATGGCATCTGTACCTTTGCAGACACCGTTGAGGTTAAGGTCTATCAGCCACTGCAGTCGAGCCGGATAAGCTGTGAAGCGACCCTCAACGAAATGCGAATTAGCTGGCCGCAGCAGCCACAGGATACGCTCTACGAGATAGAGATACTGAGCGGGCAATTGGCCGAAGCTTTAGCCGATACCGCTTATCTGCTCGACGGATTGCTGCCCGATGAAGAGGTGGCGTTTCGGTTGCGTGCTTACAGCCTGGCACCATGCGATAGTGTGGTGATTGAAAAAAGCTGCCGCACAGCCTCCTGCCCGGGCCTCCTGATATCGGAAGATCCGGTCATTTGCGAAGGGGACAGCGCCGCCCTTTTTGTGGAAACGGTCACCGATGCGGTGTACGAATGGTCGCCCGCTGCCGGCCTGAGTTGCAGTGATTGCTCAGCCCCCACAGCCAGCCCACCGGCTACAACTACCTACACGGTAACGGTTTCTGACCCTACCGGATGTGTGCGCACACAAAGCGTTACGGTATTCGTAGAGGAGTTCCCGCCTGCGGTGCTGCCGGAAACGCTCACCCTTTGCGCGGAGGAGCCTTTTTCCTTCTGTCTGCCAGAGGAGAATAGCTACCTGTGGTTTAGCCCGGTCGGCTTCGTCTTCAGCGGCGATTGCCTGAGCTTCCCGAACCCGAACTCGTTTTTTATGGGGAATTACACCGTGTCCGTGCGCAGGCCCGACGGTTGCCGTTTTCAGGAAACGGTAAGCCTGCAGCTGGAAGACTGCGCCGGAGCGCTTAGCAGCCCTCAGAATACGCTGTCTGCTCTGCAGCTCTTCCCTAATCCGGTAACTGATGAGCTGCAGTTGCGTACTTCCGGTGCCCTGATCGAGGAGGTACAGCTGATGAACCTGCAGGGACAGCTGCTGGGTACCCGCTTTCCGGCTAATCCACAGTACAACTTACCGATGCAGCAATGGCCGGCGGGCGTTTACCTGCTGCGAGCCCGAGTAGAAGGGCAGTGGACGATAAGCAGAGTCGTAAAGAAATAGTGGGCAGGGAGCAAAAAAAGCTACCCCCGCTTCCACTGCTCCAGCTCACCCGCAATCTTGCGGTCGTTGCTCAGGCGGGGCACCTTGTTTTGCCCGCCCAGTTTACCCTGTGTTTTCATGTAGTTGCGGAAAGCGTCACGCTGCAGCGGCGTGATGACGAGCGGGCGGAGGATGCCGCCGGAGATCAGTCGGATACGCCATAGCGGGAAGCGATCTTGCACGTAGCCGCCGATGAATGTTGCGAGCGCGGCAACGGCA
>CAJXXJ010000073.1 GCA_913062745.1 uncultured Phaeodactylibacter sp. | reverse complement strand
CTGGATGTTCATCGGCTCGCTGGTGCTGCTGTTTTCCGCAGTGATCATTACGGCATCCACCTCGCTGCCGGTGTACAACAAGATCATGGCTTACTTCGACCCGAACTACATCGGTCGGGTGATCACAGACCCCATTCCCCACTACAACAAATACCAGATTTGGATCGCCGTATTCATCGGGCTGCTGTCCGGTGTTGCGCAGTATTTGCGTTACCGCGAAATCAACTTTTCCAAACAGCTGAATAAGTTCCTGACCCACTCCGGTATTGCTATGGGCGTATCGGCGGGCCTCACCTACCTGACATCGTTGTGGATTGACCTGGTATCCTGGCAGTATAGTGTTATGCTGTTTTTCGCCTGGTTTACCGTTGTCAGTAATCTCGATTACCTTTTCACCTTCACCCGCGCCAATCTCAAGGCAGCCGGCTCTGTGGTGTCTCACGGCGGCTTTGGCCTGATGATTGTGGGCATCCTGGCTTCCGGGCTGAATCAGCGCGTGATTTCTAACAACCCCTTTGTAATGGAGGGGCTGATACAAGGGGCTTCCGAGGAGCAGATGCGTAAAAATGTACTGCTGTTTAAGGACTCTCCCCTTATCATGGAGGATTACCGGGTGACCTATGTGGAGGATACGGTGAATCAATTCACCCGTACCTTTACTGTAAACTATCAGCGGCTCGATGAAGCGGGTAATGTGGTAGAGGAGTTCAACCTCTATCCGAATATCCTGTACGACAAATCCTTCAGCAAAGTGGCTGCTTCCAACCCCTCTACCAAGCGGTATGTGGAGCGCGATATCTTTACCCATATCGCTTCACTTCCACAGGTGGAGATTGACATGGAAGCCCGCAAGGCCCGTGAAGACAGCCTCAACTATAAGGAATACAGCGCCTTTACCGGCGAAACGGTCCGCTTTCGGGATACGGTGCCGATCCGCGACCGGGATACCTTTTTTGTAAAGAGCTACACCGCTACCGTGGAGGGCATTGACCGCTCCCCCAGCCATCCGGACTACCACAAGGAAGAAGGGGATCTGCCGATCGGGCTCGATATCAGCATTCAGCGTACGGATGAAGACAGTGTGTACCGGGTCAAGCCGGTCCTGGTGCTGCGCGGGCAGATGCTGTACAGCTACCCGGTTCAGATCAACGATATCAGCACCAAAGTACGGCTTAACGAAGGTATATTCGACGCGGTATTTGGCAAAGAGCTGGATATGGAGTACGAATCCTTCACCTTCAGGCAGGGTGATAAAATCACTTATAACGGCCACGAGATACAGTTTGCCGGATTTAACCGGCAGCCGGAGCACCCGAACTATGAGCCTCAGCAGGATGACATAGCCGTCAGTGCTATGGTCAGTGTGCAGGGTAATGACGGGCAGGGCTACAGTGCGCAGCCGGTATACCTGATCCGGGGCAGTCAGCCGCTCAACCTCAAGGATGAGATACAACAGCTGGACCTACACTTCCGCTTCACCAATATTGACCCGAAGACGGAAACGATCGAGCTGATGATCGGGCAGGCGGAAGGCCCCACGCAGCCGCTGCCGTTTGAAGTGGCTACAGATGCGCTTCGCTCCGACTATATCGTACTCGAAGCCATTGAATTCCCGGGTATCAACCTGTTCTGGGCGGGTACCATCTTCATGATGCTGGGCTTGCTGCTGAGTATGTTTTACCGGATCAATATGCGGCGTCAGGTAGCTTAAGAAATGATAGCCAGGGGTGGACGTCAGCCTGCCTTTGGCTTTTCCATAATCAGTGTTCCCATCCTAGCCGCTGTCTCTAAAAGCCACCCGGGGCGCAGCCTGGCAGCTGCCGCCTGGAGCGCCGCTCTGGTCCCACCTGCAGCCAGCGTACGCAGCCGATGCTACAGCTCCGATCCCTATCGGAGCTGCTCCGCCTTTACCTTTTCCGGGTCCCGGGCAAGCACCTTCTGTACCTACGGCACAGGTTCGCTTTGTTGATGTCTTTGGTTATACCCACATGGGGTACCTGATGGCCCCCTGCACCGGGGAGAACCACATGATCCAGGGGTTTTTATATTGCCGCACCTTTGGGAGGTGCCCTTCAGGCCGGAAGGGGAAGTTTTCAGGTATGCCAACGAGCCAAGCCTCGAGGCCTCAGCCACAGAAAGGCCGCTGGGAGCTTGGGCTCCTTCAGAGGAACCAACTGTACCCTTGGCCCTGCCGTGTACGTCCTTGTATATTCTACCCACCTTCGCCTCCAGGCTTCGGCGGGCGAAGCATTTTGCGGTTTTTCAGCCCATGCATAAGCAGAGCAGCATGCCGTGTATGTACTTTTACATTTTGTATTCCGCATTTTACATTTTGCGGTTTTTCAGCCCATGCATAAGCTAGGGGGGCTACCGCCGGGTAAGCGCCGTAGGTGCGGCCCTATTGGTAGCCAAAACGGCAAAAAAATGGTTTGAGCGCCGTAGGTGCGGCTATATCGTACATGTTGTGCGCCCGGCAACGACCCAGCCAATCAGTGCCCCGCCCCCCAGGAACCAAGGGCGCAGTGGGAAACTGCACCCTTGGGCCTGCCCGGCAAAACCTCAACCTTCCCCGGGCTCCGGAATATCAGAGCTATCAGCCAAACTAAAACAATCCGTATTCCTTCCTTCGGATAATAATGCACACAAAGACTTGACAAGAGCCGGTAGGTTGCCGGGGAAACTTGTCAAGTCAGGCTGGGGTGAGCGCCATAGGCGCGGCCATTCAGCCAGCCTCAGCGCGCGCCATCTGTGCGGATTCTGGGGCCAACCACTACCCCGCCTCCTTCACCCGCTGCAGCGCCTGACGCGCCCGCTCATAATTCGGCACCATCTTCAGGGCCTGCTCATAATCAGCTATCGCAGCCGGAATGTTGCCCTGCATCTCCCGGGCTAAACCACGGTAGTAGTAGGCACGCACCTCCGTGGGCGACACCTGCAGCAAACGCGAAAACTCCTCCTCCGCCCGCGCAATAGAATCCATATCCATATAAATCAGGCCAGAGTTGAAGTAAGCCGACTCGTACTGCTGATCCACCGTAATCAGGTCGCGGTAGGTATCAATGGCACCCTGCAGGTTATCCTGATCCGCCAGGTACTCAGCCTTGGCGTGCAAAGCGTACACATTGCGCGGATCAATACGGACAGCGTTGTCCAGGTAGCGCTCCGCCAGCGGGTCACCGATAGCCGAGTACAGCTGTCCCAGATTGATCCAGCCATCGATGATCTTGGAATCAAACTCCACCGCCTTCTGATAACTGTTGATCGCGCGTACGGTATCCCCCTGCTCCTCGAAGTTCATGCCGAACATAAAGTATGCTTCCGCATTCTGCGGGTCAATCTTCAGGATTTGATCGATGGTGCGCATCGACTCCTCGTACTGCTTGAGGATCAGCTGGTATTCGCTCAGCTTGAGGAGCGTAGGGATATTTTCCGGGAATCGGGTGGCCGCATCCTCCATGATGGCAAGGGCCTGACGGGAGCGGAAGTAATCCAGGTTAACATCTGCCAGGTCATGGTAGTACGCTGCCTTGGTAGAATCCAGCTGAATCGCGTGCTGCAGGTCCCGGATGGCCTCATCGTAGCCTTGCTTGTTGTAAAACAGCACGCCGCGGCGGGCGTAGAGCTCTGCATTGTAAGGGTCCTCTACAATTTCTTTAGTCAGCCCATCGATATCCGGCTGCCCGGTAGGCGCATTCATCGCCGTTTCCTCCGTGTTGTTATCGGTTGACGAATTACCACAGCTGCCAAAGCTCAGTAACAGCAGCAGCAGGATCGAAGAGCAAATTATTTCCGTTTTCATAACGTTGTGTAACTTAGGTTGCAGATTGATCGCGTAAAGATAGTTAAATAGACTTGACGCAAAATTTCAGCCAAAAATGAGAACGCTATTCCTCTTGTTTCTGTTGTCTGCCGAATTGGTCTACGCCCAGGCCTGGCCGCAGGTGCAGTTTTTCTCCAATGAAGGAGACACCGAGCTGCGTAAGCTTTGCCGGCGCGCAGGCGGCGGGTATGCAGCCGCGGGCATCTACGCCGGAGATTTTGGCCTGCCGCCCAATGCGCCGGCTGCCGGGCAAACGGACCTGTTTGTGATGGGCGTGGGCGATGACCTGCAGCCGGAATGGTGGTTTACTGCCGGGGATACCGAAGACGATGAGGTGACCGCCCTGGAAAGCATGCCAAACGGGGATTTGCTGCTCGCTGGCTCCTTCTGGTTCAGCCTGCCGCTGCCCGATACCACGCTCCTTACGGAAAACAGCCCCCGCGCCCTTTTTGTCGCCCGGCTGACCGAAACCGGAGCATTGCGTTGGGCGCAAAAAATCAGCGGGGATGGCCTGAAAGATGTGCGCAGCCTGCACCCCCGGCCGGATGGCAGTTTTGTGGTCGGCGGCTACTTTCAGCACAGCCTGCAATTGGGCGACAGCCTGCTGATCAGCGCAGGAGAACCGGGCAGCACCTCCTTTTTTCTGGCGGCGATGGACGGCGAGGGCCAGCTCCTGTGGGTGCAACAGGCCGGGCAAACCGGAGATACGCGCATCGAAGCCCTGGCAGTCGGCCCGGACGGGCAGATCAGTGCGGGCGGTACATTCAACGGGACCGTGGAAATTGCCGGCAGTGCCTTTGACGCCGGCCTGCTGGATACGGACGTTTTTGTAGCCGCATTTAGCGAAAGCGGAACTCCTCTCTGGGCGAAAGATGCGGGTGGGGTGATCGAAGACCGGCTCAATGCAGTAGCCGTGGACGAAACCGGCAACATCTACCTGGCCGGCGATATCATTGGCGTCATGAATATCTCAGATGAGATCAGCATAGAGAGCAGCACGGGCAATGCCGATGTATTCCTCATTAAGTATCAGGCGGACGGGCAACCGCTCTGGGCGCGTGCTTTCGGCGGTCCGGACGTACAGTCGGGCAATGCGCTGGCCGTCGCAGAGGGGGTGGTAGCCGTGGGCGGCAACTTTCAGGGGCCGATCTCCATTGACGGTCAATCGGCTGATACCGGGGATATGAGTACGCCCTGGGGGTACATTGCCGGCTTCAATACCTCCGGAGAAAACAGATGGCTGGAAGCAATACCTTCCGAGCGCTTTGCGCTGGTCCGGGACCTGGAGTTTACTGCTGAACGCAGCCTGCTATCGGCGGGGGCCTACCGGCTGTCAGCCACCTTTGGGGGTATCACGGACGAGATCTCCGGATTTGGCGGCTTTCTTGCGGAGCTGTCCGGCCAAATCACGCCTGCCCCGGAGCAGCAGCTTGCTCCGCTGAGCTGCACGGTATTCCCCAATCCCACCACCGATGCCTGGACGGTGGAATGGCCCTACGCGGAAACGGCTGTACTCCGGCTGATGAGCAGCAACGGACAGCAGCAGCTGCGCATGGAGCTTCGCCCCGGCATGAACCAGCTGCCTGCCCGTCAGCTTAGAGCAGGAATGTATACTGTGCAGATTCGGAGTGGAAAGAGGGCGGTGAGTAGACTAGTGATAAAGTTATAGATTCTTACATTTGACCGCTCTTGTAGATGAACTAGTGGTTCAAGACCTAAATTAGAGAATTTCTTCCAGGTCATTTAAGTTGACGACTTCATCGAAACCCCGTTCTTTCAGTCCTTTATATAGTTTTTTATCTCCAGTCCAAAGTACTCCGCCTGTCTCAACCGTAAGCGCAACGAAACTAACATCTTTGACATCAATGTCTTCGGTAAGTCCATTGATAATTTTCATAGTCCTTTGTTTCGGTTAAAACATCTATTCAAGATAAGCCAAATTTCTCAACCACACAAACCTAGTACTGTCCTAAGCCAAAACACTAACCAAGCTTAGCACAACGGTTCAATTATTTGCAGCAGCCAACACATGCCCGGCCCATCACTGGCCAAACCGTTCCGCAAAATCCCGCGCAAAGTAAGTAATGATGGCATCTGCACCCGCCCGGTGGATGCTGAGCAGCGTTTCCGGCATAGCCGTTTCGTAGTCCAGCCAGCCATTCCGGCAGGCAGCGATCAGCATAGCGCACTCTCCGCTCACGTGGTAGGCCGCAATGGGCAGCTCAAACTGCTGCTTCATCGCCAGGATAACGTCGAGGTAATTGAGGGCTGGTTTGACCATCAGGAAATCCGCGCCTTCCAGGGTATCGAGCTCTCCTTCGATGAGCGCCTCCCGGCGGTTCGCCGGATTCATCTGGTAAGTTTTCTTGTCTTTGGGGATGTCCTCGCTGTCCACCGGTGCACTGTCCAAAGCATCGCGGAAGGGGCCGTAGAAGGCGCTCGCGTACTTGGCGGTATAAGACATAATGCCGGTGCCGGTATGCCCGGCTTCGTCGAGCGCCACCCGCAGCGCTTCCACCCGGCCATCCATCATATCAGATGGGCCCAGCAGGTCGAAGCCGGCCTCGGCCTGTGCGACGCCCATTTTCTGCAGTACGTGCAGGGTCTCATCGTTGAGGATCTCCCCGCCGTGCACGATGCCGTCGTGCCCATCCACGCTGTAAGGGTCGAGCGCCACATCCGAAATCAGGCAAATATCCGGATACTGCTCCTTGATGCGCCGGGCGGCCTGCAGGTAGAAGTTGTCGGGATTCCAGCCGTAGGTGCCGCGCTTGTCTTTGTGCTGCGCCGGAATTTTGGGAAACAGGATAAAATTATTCAGCCCGAGCGAGCGGCACTCGCCAATTTCCTTCAGGGCTTCGTCTACAGAAAAGCGGTAGGAACCTGGCAGGGAGGGGATTTCTTCGCGCACGCCTGTTCCTTCTACGAGGAAGACAGGCTGCACCAGGTGTTGGGGAGTCAGTTGTACTTCTTGTGCCATACCGCGGATGGCAGCGCTGCGGCGGTTACGCCGTGGCCGTCTAAGCATATCAGTTGTGTTTTTTTGGATTTTCCGGAACCGGATCATAGCCGTGCGGGCCCCAGGGGTGGCACTTGAATATTCGGCGTAAGCCAAGCCATACGCCCCTGAGTACGCCCCACTCCTGTATGGCCCCGACCATATAGTGCGAACAGGTGGGGGAAAAGCGGCACTTGGGCCCCAGCAGAGGAGAAATCGCCAGCTGGTAGAAGCGGATCGGCAGGATGAAAAGCTTTTTCAGCAAACGGTTCATAATCTTACTTTTGAACAGAACAGCAGCAACAGAGCCAAGGTTGTTCAGCCCCCGGCCACAAGGAGGCGTCACAAAACCTTGCTGATCGGTAGGGAAATTTCACCCGGCTTGCCGTTCTTTGCGGGGATCAAAACTCATCCTCTCAGAATATGGCGAGCGGCGCAATCATCACTTTGGCCATCATCGGTATCGCAATCGTGCTCTTTGCCACGGAGGCCCTGTCTATCGACCTCGTGGCCTTGCTCATCCTGGTCAGCCTCGTCCTTACCGGCGTCATCAGCCCGGAGGAGGGCGTAGCAGGCTTCAGCAACCCGGCTACGCTGACGGTAGCGTTCATGTTTGTGCTCAGTGCCGCCCTGCTCAAGACCGGCGCCCTGCAGTCGCTGGCCCATCAGCTGTCGGCGACCTTCCGGAAAAATTACCGCCGCGGCATGGTGCTGATGATGCTGCTTATTGCCCTCATCTCTGCCTTTGTGAATAACACGCCGGTAGTCGCCGTCTTCATTCCGGTAGTCATACAGATCGCCTATGCCTCCGGGCAGCCGCCGGGCAAAATGCTCATCCCCCTCTCCTACGCTTCCATCATGGGCGGCATGTGCACCCTCATTGGTACTTCCACCAATATACTAGTCAGCGGGATTGCCGAGCAAAACGGGCTGCCGGGCTTCAGCATGTTTGAGCTGGCACCGGTGGGCCTGCCGCTGCTCATCGCCGGCATGGGCTTTATGCTGCTCATCGGCCTGAAAATCCTGCCCGACCGGCAAAGGGAAAAGAGCCTGAGCGAACAGTTTGGCCTGCGGGATTACCTCACGGAGCTGGAACTGCTGCCGGGCAATGAATTGTCCGGGCAGCGCATCATGGACTCGGCGCTCGTCAAGGAACTGGAGATGGACATCATCGAGGTGGTGCGCAACGGACAGCGTTACACCCTGCCCCCCGGCGACTTTAGGCTGCAGGAAGGCGATTTGCTGAAGGTGCGCTGCGATGTGCAAAAGGTAAAAGCCCTGAAAGAGCGCATCAAAATTGTAGACGACCAAACGCTGCGCATCGGCGACAACACACTGGGAGAAAAGAATACCGCCCTGCTGGAGCTCGTGGTCACCGCCGGCTCCGATTTCACCAACCAAACGCTGAAAAGCCTGGACTTCCGGCGCACTTACCGGGCGATCCCGCTCGCTATCCGCCACCGCAATGAGGTGCTGCACGAACACCTGTACAGCGTCCCCCTCGTGCCCGGAGACGTCATTCTGGCAGAAGTCAAAAAGCACTACGTCTCCACCCTGAAACAGATGGAGTCGAGCCAGGAGGCTCCCTTTGTTGTGCTGTCCGAAGACAGCCTGCCCGATTTTAACCGGCGGCGTTTTGCTTTTGTGATGGGGGTCATCGCTATGGTTATCCTTTCGGCTACGCTCGGGCTGCTGCCGATCATGGTGGCCACGCTGCTCGGTGTGGTGCTGCTCGTACTCTCGCGCAGCCTCAGCATGAAGGAAGTGTACGAGGCGATCAACTGGAAAATTGTCTTCCTGCTGGCGGGTGCCCTCAGCATGGGCGTAGCCATGAACAATACCGGGCTCGACCGGCAAATTGCGGAAGGCCTGGTGGGCTACCTTGGTGCCTGGGGCCCGATAGCCGTGGTGTCCGGGCTGTACATCACCACTTCTCTGCTTACAGAGCTGATGTCAAACAACGCCACCGCCGCACTGCTGGCGCCTATTGCTATTGCTACGGCACAGCAGATGGGCCTGCCGCCCACGCCGTTTCTCATTGCGGTGACCATCGCGGCTTCGGCCAGCTTTATGACGCCCATCGGCTACCAAACCAACACCATGGTGTACAGCGCAGGCGACTACCGCTTCCGGGATTTTTTCCGGGTGGGCGTAGGGCTGAATTTGCTGTTTTGGGCGCTGGCCAGCGGGCTGATTGGGTGGATGTATTTTTGAAATGGGGAATTCGGCGAGGGAAAGCGGAAGTGGGAAATGGGAATTCGGAAAGAGAAAGTGGGAGAGAAAAAACAGGGAGGCGCTCCTGTGTGACAGCAGCGCCTCCTTATTTTTTTTAGAACATTACGCCGAGGCGGAGTACGATAGCCCGGAGGACGCCTTTGGAATCTTCCTGAACGGTATTGGAGGAGCTGCCATCGATGAAGACGATATCATCATCTTTGGTAGCGTCTACGAAGCCGAACTGAGCGCCCAGGCCTCCCACCAGGGAAGTGCTTTCGGAAACGCTGTATTCGATGCCGCCGTTGATCCCCCAGAAAACGTTCAGCAGGCCAACGTCGCTGCGGATATTCAGGTCGTTGCATTCATCGCCGGCGTTGCGTACATCGCCCTTAGCCTGGGTGCGGAAACCGAGCCCCATATTTGGCTCAAAGAAGTAGCGGATGTAGCCGAACTCCCGGGTACGGAGCTTCAGGCCAACCGGGATCTCCACATACTGTACGGAGTACTTCAGGTTCGGGCCGTTCTGCATGAAAAAGTCCTGGCATTCCTGAGAAATTTCAGAATTGCGCCAGTATTCGCCTTCCCGCTCGTGCGCCAGCGTACCCCCAGCGTTAAAGTAGAAGCCCAGGCCGGTGGTCACGGCGTAGTTTTCCTGAAAGTAGAATTCACCGACGAGCCCCAGCTTCAGGCCGACGTTGGTGCCGTTCGTGTTGATGGTATTGTCATCGGTAGACATCCAGCCGAAGGTAGGGCTGAGCTGAAAACCGAAGCGGACGGCTTCCTGCGCCTGAGCGGCGAAGGAAATACTGATCAACAAAGCGGTGAATACAATAAATTTTTTCATTATGCTTTAGTTTTTTGTGAGCGTTGAACGATACTGTGGCGCTGGGCGCTGCCCGGCAGGCCGGTCGCTCAGCGCGCCTGGTGTCAAGTGTTGTAAATATAATCCGCGCCAAAATTACGGGATTGGATTAATAAACGGGTTTAAATGTTTTTGATATGATATTAAAAAAGTGGTATTTGTTTGCTGCCGGCCTGGCTATTCTGGCTTTTGCTTCCTGCGAGCCCGAAGAAAAGCGCTTTGTGCCCGATGTCTCGGAAATAACAGCGGAGGTGGATATCCGGCGCTTCGAGCAAGACCTTTTCCGGCTGGACACGGCCAATATGGCGGAGGAGCTCGACAGCCTGCAGGCTAAATACCCGGAATTCAGCGAGGTCTACTTCAATCAGCTGCTGGGGGCTAACGACCCGCGCATTGCCCCACAGGGCCCGGCTGCCTACGTGCTTGGCTTCATCAACCACCCGCCGGTGCGGCAGCTGTACGACAGCATTCAGCAGCACTACCCGCAAATGGAGGCGCTGGAGCAGGATTTTGAACAAACGTTTAAGTACTTCCGCTACTACTTTCCGGAGGAGCCCATGCCCACTGTCACCACCTTTCTGTCTGAATATGCA
>CAJXXJ010000072.1 GCA_913062745.1 uncultured Phaeodactylibacter sp. | reverse complement strand
AAGGATTCGGCCCTTATTCGATTGAAAAATAATATCAGCGAGGCCCTGATCGGTTTCTCCGATGATCAGTTGTCGGTGGAGCTCAAAGACGGAAAGCTCTATGTATCCTTATCGGAAAAACTGCTCTTCAAAACAGGTTCGACCAAGGTAGACCCGAAAGGTGAGGATGCACTCAACAAGGTGGCTCAGGTACTGAAAGCCCAGGACAATATCGATATCGTGGTGGAAGGGCATACTGATGATGTCCCGATTGGCAATTCCTGCATCAAAGACAACTGGGACCTGAGCGTAAAGCGGGCGACTGCAGTAGTACGCGTGCTGGAAGAAGAGCACTACGTGGCACCGGAGCGCATGATAGCAGCGGGCCGCTCCCAGTTTTTGCCCATCGCAGAAAATTCAAGCTCCGGCGGCCGCAGCCTCAACCGCCGTACCGAAATCGTTATTACCCCGCGGCTTGATCAGTTCTTTGAGCTGCTGGAAGCCCCGGAGCTGGCGAACTAACCGGAAATAGGCCTTTAAAGGCTCTAAAATGGCCAGACTGTGTAGCGCAGTCTGGCCATTTTATTATAATAGGGCTTATTTTTGAACCCATAACTCACAATCATTTCGCATGACAGCCATCCGATCCTTCCTTGCCGCTCTCGGCGCAGTATTGTTTCTTTCTGCCTCTGCTCAGGACGTGGAGCTCACCTTCCGCGTAGATATGAGTCAGGAGCAGGTTTCCCCCAATGGCGTGCACGTGGCGGGTACTTTTCAGGTGCCGGCGGGCTACAGCAGCAACTGGGCACCGGGCTTGTCGGAACTCACAGACCCGGATGGCGATGAAGTATACGAGCTGACCGTTATGCTCCCGCCGGGCAGCTATTTATACAAATTTATCAATGGCAGTAGCTGGGGCGAAAAGCCGGAGCTGCCAGGCGCAGATTGCGCAATCAACGACGGAGGCGGCAATTTCAACCGCGAACTCGTGGTCGGTGAGCTGGGCCGTACGATGCCGGTCGTTGCTTTTGACTCCTGCAATGCGCAGCTGCGCCTGGCGGTGAATATGGATGGCTTGCCGGTTTCGCCGGAAGGCGTATACGTCATGGGCGACTTCCAGGAGGCAGCAGGTTTTCCGTCCGATTGGGACCCGGTGGCGGTGCCGCTTTCAGACAGTAACGGAGACGGTGCCTGGGAGGTCAATGTAGAGGTGCCTTCCGGCGAATATCAGTACGTATTTTTGAATGGCGGCGAGGCGGAAGCCCTGCCGGAGGATTGCACGGTAGCCGGGCCGGACAATCAGCGGGTGCGTACTGCGGCTGCTACCGTGGGAGGCTCGTCTAACCCGGTCTACTGCTTTGGCAGTTGTACGCTCTGCGACCCGGCCTTCTCCCTGGATTACGAGACCTACTGGTGGAATGATGAGGTGTTTTACGAAATCTTCGTCCGCAGTTTTTACGATAGCGATGGAGATGGGATAGGTGATTTTCAGGGCATTATTGAAAAGCTGGACTATCTCAACGATGGCGACCCGGAAACGGATACCGACCTGGGCATCACCGGTATCTGGCTGATGCCGATGATGGAGTCGCCCTCTTACCACGGCTACGATGTGACGGACTATTACGCCACCGAGCCGGACTACGGCACGATGGAAGATTTCGAAGCGCTGCTGGATGCGGCCCACGAGCGGGGCATCAAAATCATTATCGACTATGTGATGAACCATACCTCGAGTCAGCATCCCTGGTTTCAGCAATCTTTCGACCCGGACAGCGCGTACCGCGACTGGTACATCTGGCGGGATAACAACCCGGGCATTATCGGGCCCTGGGGGCAGCAGATCTGGCATCAGCGGGCTGGTGAGTTTTACTACGGTATTTTCTGGAGCGGCATGCCGGATTTGAACTATGAACACCCCCCGGTACAGGAAGAGATGTTTGATATTGCTGAGTTCTGGCTCAATAAAGGCGTAGATGGTTTCCGCCTTGATGCCATCAAATACCTGGACGAAGACGGGGTGACGGTGCTGGAAAACACTCCGGAGACCTTTCAGCTGCTGGAGGCATTCCGCGACCGCTACAAGAGCGTGGACCCTGATGCCTTTACCGTGGGAGAGGTGTGGTCCAATACGGCTTCCGTGGTGCCCTACGTGCAGAATGGCCGGCTGGATGTATGCTTTGAGTTTGACCTGGCGTACGGCATCATCAGCACCGTCCACAGTCAGTCGCCGGCTGTACTGCGGCAGCGCCTGGAGGAGATTCAGAATGCGTACCCAAAGCTACAGTACGCCACCTTCCTGACCAACCACGATATCGACCGCATCTACAGTCAGATGGGGGAGGACGTGCTGAAGATGAAACAAGCAGCGACGATATACCTTACCCTGCCGGGCGTGCCCTTCATCTACTACGGCGAAGAAATCGGTATGACTGGCACCGGCGCGCACCCCAATCTGCGCCGCCCGATGCAGTGGACCGATGGCCCGCAGGCGGGTTTCTCCAACGTCAGCCCCTGGATAGGCCTGGGCGCCAACTACCTCAGCAATAATGTGGCAGAGCTATCTGCGGAGCCCGGCTCCCTGCTCAATCACTACCGGCAGCTCGTGCACATCCGGCAGGAGCGGGAAGCGCTGCGGCAGGGGTATCTGCTTTCTGTAGCCACTGCGGACGAACAGCTCTTCAGCTTTGCCCGCATCGTGGAGCAGGAGGCGGTAGTGGTCGTGACCAATCTCGGGGACGGCACTGCTGCTCCGGAGCTGAGCATGCCGGTCTCCTCCCTGCCTTCCGGGGAATACTACGTTACCGATTTGCTGAGCGGCAATACCTACGGCACGCTTACGCTAAACAGTAACGGCGGCTTCAGCAGCTGGCAGCCCGCCGGCCTGGAATTGGCGGGCAGAGGCTCGGCTATCCTGACCATCAGCCCGGAGCCGGTGGTACAGGCAGAGGAAGCAATCATGCCGCCGCTTGCCGCCCGCCTTTTTCCCAATCCTGCCAGTGAGGCGGTGGACATCCGGATTTCGGAACTGCCCTCTCCGGCGCTGGTAAATCTGGAACTGATGGATGTGAGCGGGCGGGTACTACAGTCGGCTGCTTTCCGTGGGCCACAGCACCGGATGTCGCTGCAGGGTCTATCTGCAGGGCTGTATTTTGTCAGGGTGCAGGCTGCGGGGAAGGTGCGGGTGTTGCGTTTGGTCGTGGCAGAGGAATAGCCGGGCAGAGCAAGTTACGGTCGTTTTGCAGCCACTTGATCGTAAATGAGAAAAGCTGTACTTTTGTAAGTACAAAGTAGTTACTTATGAAAGTTGCTGTGATTAAAATAGGGAACTCCAAAGGCATAAGGCTTGCCAAGCCTATCCTGGATCACTACGGCATTGGGGAGGAGCTCGAGCTGATTATGGAAGAGGATTGCCTGGTACTTCGGCCTGTTCCGGCAGCCCGGGTTGGTTGGGAAGATGCCTTCCGGCGCATGCATGAAGAAGGAGAAGACGAGCTATTGATCGATGACCTCTTTGAAGATGAGGATATGGATAATCTGTAAAAGGATATGATAGAGCTAGACATTGAACAATACCAGGTTGTTATTGTCAATCTGGATCCCACGGTGGGCAGTGAGATCAAAAAAACACGGCCCTGCGTTGTCTTATCGCCTGATGAGATGAACCGGCAGCTGCGTACGGTCATTATTGCCCCGCTTACCTCCACTTCAAAAAATTACCCTACCCGTGTCCCGGTCCGTTTGCGTAAGCAGAAAAGCTGGGCGGTCCTTGATCAAATCAGGACCATCGACCGTCGGCGGATTATCAAGTCCGCAGAAAGCCTGAAAGATGGGGAAGTGGAGCAAATCAAATCCGTTATCCGGGAGATGCTGGTGGATTGAACGCTCACCCCCGCTGCAGTGGCAGCGAGCAGCAGCGGAACGACCCGCCGGTAGCTGGTGCGCCGTCAAAAGGCACCTCAATTACCCGCAGGCCGGCAGTGCGCAGCGCATCGTTTACCCGGGCACAGGCCGGGTGTTTGCGGCTGATGACGGTCTCCTCGTTTACGGAAAGGACGTTGGTGCCGAGTGCTGCCTGCTCCTCTTTAGTGACGGCTATCCACTCATACTGTTCCCGGATGAGGGCGGGGATTTCGCGAAAGCCTTCCGGATAAATGAGGCAGTGCCGTCGGCCTACCGGATTGAAAGTGCAGTCGAGGTGCAGCACATTTTCTCCTTCAGAAAGGGCTTTACAATGGATGGGCTGTACATCAAATTCGCTTCCGAAAGTGCCTTTCAGGTACTTCAGCCCCGCCTCGTTGGTCCGCTGGGAAAGCCCCACGAACAGCGTGCCGTTGTGGACGATCAGGTCGCCCCCTTCCATCAGCATATCCGGTCGGGGTGGGATGAGGATATTGGGCTCCGGGCCATCCTCCTGCAAAATGTGCGGAAATACGCCCGCCACTTCGTACCGGCGGCTCGCCCGCGCCATATTGCAGATGAGGAAGCGCTTGCCGATGGCCATGCCGATATCGCGGGGCGTCAGTTGGTCGTATACCATTTTACCGACGTAATCCGGTACGAGCACTTCGACGCCTTCGGCTTGCAGGGCTTTGCGGAAAGCGGCAAATTCCGGCCGGAGCTCCGCTTCAGTGGGCAGGCCTTTCTTCTGTTCTTCGTTTACAATTTCTTCGTAGTCGGGCTGGGCCCGGTAGCCTTCGCAGCGGCCGATGATGACGCGGCGCAGGGGGGCGGTTTCAGAATACTGTGCGAACATATTTTTCTATAGAGCTGATGTTGGTTGAGAGCGGTTGAGCCGCAAAAATGCTTTTCTCACTTTGGCATAATTTGCACGGACCCGCACCCGCCGGCCAGGCGACTGCGATTTGCGCAAGCGCAGCTGTTGTTTCTTTTT
This sequence comes from uncultured Phaeodactylibacter sp., assembly GCA_913062745.1. Classification (GTDB taxonomy): domain Bacteria; phylum Bacteroidota; class Bacteroidia; order Chitinophagales; family Saprospiraceae; genus Phaeodactylibacter. The sequence continues at coordinate 5,683 of CAJXXJ010000072.1, read as the reverse complement.
CTGCACGATGCGCTGCACCCGCCGGATGAGCTTCGGCTGTTGCCGTAAAAGCTTCTGTATGGTGCTCTGCGCTTTGGCTCCGTGCCCGGTCAGTACCGGCACGACGAGCTGCCCGGGCTGCAGAATGCCCCGTTCCCTGAGCTGCTCGACAGCGGATAGGGCAATGCAGGAAGCCGGCTCTGGCAGTATGGCCTGATCAAGGGCGCGCTCCTGCTCGAGTTCCAGAAAGTCCGTCATACTCCGCTGTATATCAGCAGCGCCGACTTCCACGCCGGTACCGCCGGATTCCAGGACTGCTTTGGCGGCTTCCACCGAATCGTAGCCTTCTTCTGCCACGATGATACTGCCCATCTGTGCATCCTGTGGTTTAAGCTCCTCCAGGGTACAGACCACCGGCTGCTGTTGTTGTTCGCGGCGCACCGCTTCGCAGATGGGGTTAGCATTTTCGATACCGGCTACCACCATTCTGGGCAGCGTCTGTATAATGCCGAGTTGGTGCAGCTCCTGAAAACCCCGCCACAGCCCGGCCAGGTGGCTGCCATTAGCGGAGGGCACGATGACAAAGTCCGGCACGCGCTGTTCTCCGGCGGAGAGCAACTGCCGGACGATTTCCACGGCAGTGGTCTTGTCGCCCTGCACGCGGTAGGGGTTGCGTACTGCCCAGTTGTCGAAGCCCTGCTTTTGGAATACCGCCTGCGCATTGAGCCGGGCGTACAGCCGGAAGCCTTCTTCAAAGGAGGTCTTCGGCCCGCCTACGACTACGACATCGGAGCCGTGCTCCTGAATGTAGCGGATTTTCTCTTCGTAGGTGTCTCCCGGTACGAAGGTAATCAGCTGTATGCCCTGCTGTTGGGCAAATAAAGAAGCCGAAGCCGCCGCATTGCCGGAAGAGTAAATGACCGCTTTTTGAAAGCCCATGCGCCGGCTGTTGAGCAGGCAGGCGAGGGTTTCGCGGTCTTTAAAACAGCCGCTCGGGTTGTCGCCCTCGTTCTTAAGGTAGATTTTCCGCTCGTGGTAGTCGCTAAGCTGATGCAAGGGGTAAAGCGGGGTGCCGCCTACCGGGAAAAGGCCCTCGGGGGCATACTGCCGGCAGGGGAGGAGCGGATACTGCAGCAGGCCCCGGCTGTCGCCAAACTGATAATTGATGAAGGCCCGCCGGGCTTGTTCTATTTCGTCCTTATTGAGCGCAAACCGCAATCCAACAGAGCGGTATTCGTCCGTCCATGCCGCCCCGCATTCGCAACTGTAATTGCTGGCCTCGTTTAGGGTGCCACAGTGCAGGCACCTTTTCCATTGGTCCACATTGGTTAGGTTTGGTGGTTGCGGCTTTATATTTTTAAAAAATGCCGCTTTTTGTAAATAATACGCACTGGTGTAAAAGGATGTTCTTTAGTAGGTGTGAATATAGAATTTTATTTTGAATTTACAAAATCTGTAGTGGAGAGAAGGACAAGGCATTGGCAGGAGACATGGATTTTAACACCGGCGCAGGAACTAAAATGAAAACCGGAGGCGTTCTTAAAATCGTCCACATTGTACACCTGTAAACACCACCCCCTATGAACCGATTAGATTATATCTTGCACCGTCTTGCTGAGTTTTCTGAAAGCGACCGTAGCGAAATCTACGGTCAGGCTGTGGCCCTCTACAATATGGGTACAAACGGCAGTTTCGAAAATTGCCTTACAGAAGTAGTGCCGTTCTCCACGGAGCCTGCAGTACGCAGCGCTTATCTTTCCTGTGCCGGCCGTTTGCGGGTCCGGTTTAACGACGGGGAGAAGGGCGAATTGTCTTACCTGCAGCTGATCGGCGCCAACAGCGAGCTGGACAAGGTGCTCATCAAAGCCCGGGAAGTCCCCAAAGGGTTTCAGGTCAGGAAGGAGGGGTACATTATATGGCCCAACCTCTGGCGCGTGGCCAAGCGCTACCGGCTGATCACCAACTCAGCGCCAATCATTTTGAAACCCTGGGATCTTTACCGCTTGATTTGAGGGGCTACTCAAGCAGCTCATTGGTGAAGAGAGCAGAGATGTCCTGCAGTTCGTTTTCGATTTTGTGTTCTTTCAGCCAGTCGACGAAGCGCTGCAGGCGGGCAGGTTCCATTTTGCCCCAGCTCTGCGCATCACCGTAGTGCTCATTGGTAAAGGTTTGGGCACGCAGCAGGTCGATACGCTCGCGGTCCGGAGCAGGCAGGTGGGGCTTGAGCAGCTCCACCGCGTCTGCCGGATTTTGCTGTGCGTGCAGGAAGCCCTTCTTGGTAGCCTGCAGGAAGGCCCGGTATTCTGCCTGCAGCGGAGTTATGTTGTCCTTTAGCGCCAGCAATACCGGAGAATAGCCATAAGGGATATCGTAGTCGCTGAGTTTGAAGTAGCGCAGCTTGATGCCCTGTGTTTCCGCCTCAATGCCCTCCCAGTTTTGGAAAATCCAGGTCGAGTCCGCTTTGTTCTCCAGCAGGGTATTCCAGATGCCGAGCTTATCAGGGTAGTCGAGCTTCAGCTCGCCCTTGCCGCCGTCGTTTTTGATCATTTGCTGTACGATCTTATCCTCGTAGCGGGCACCGTAGGAAGCATAGCTTTTGCCGTCGAGCTCGGCGGGGCGGGAGATGTCGCTGTCTTCCAGCACAGCGATAGCGCTGACATCATCCTGCAAGATCGCGGCGATAGCAACCGCAGCGGCGGGATTGTTTTTGGTGTTGAGGCTGATCGCGCTTTCGGTAGGGGCAATAGCGAAGTCGGCTTCTCCGAGCTCCAGCTTTTTGGCCGGCGTAGTGGCATAATTATCGGTAGAGGGATCGATGATGCGGACATTTAGGCCTACATCTTTATAGAGCCCGAGGCCCTGTGCGACGAAAAAGCCGGTGTGGTTCGTGTTGGGCGTCCAGTCCAGTGCGATGGTGAGGGCTGATTTGTTCATGTGTGGTGGTTTGGTGATGTCTGACCATTTTACACACACAGGGCATAATATGTTTGCGGAGTAGGCGCTTTCGCGAAAAATGCAGTATTTGGCGCATAAAAAAAGCCTTGCAAACGGTGCGTTTACAAGGCTTTTGACTTTGTAGCGGGAGCAGGACTCGAACCTGCGACCTTCGGGTTATGAGCCCGACGAGCTACCAACTGCTCCACCCCGCGATGTTGTTAATGAACCGCTCTTCCGCGATTCGGTGTGCAAAGATAAGGAGGTGTTTTTAGAAATGCAAGCTCCAGCCGTAAATTTTTTACTTTAGAGCAATTTAGCGGGAACAAATGCCGTAGAGAAGCGGCAACTTTGGAGCTTTACGGCTTGTATATAGTCTGACAACTTAAGATTTGTGAGAATATGCCGAAGCTATTTTTTTAGGCTAGCAAGTCTCGGATCCCGACATTTATCGTCGGGGGCAGAAAACGCAGGCGATGCCTACACGAAGCGTGGGGTAAGGGGCCCCACGGTGAAGTCGGCGAGGCTTTCTAACGCAGCTAGCCAGAAAAAGAGCAAGGCAGAAATCACCAATCTTGGGTTGTCAGACTATGAATTGGATCAACCAAAAAACAACCAAATTACATGAAAGAAGTATTTATCGTATCCGCCGTACGCACACCGATCGGCAGCTTTGGAGGTGCACTGTCTGCCCTTACCGCACCTCAGCTGGGCAGCGCCGCAATCAAAGGCGCACTGGAACGCGCTGGCGTCGATGCCAAAGAAGTAGAGGAAGTATTTATGGGCAACGTCTGCTCTGCCAACCTCGGGCAGGCGCCGGCACGGCAGGCCGCGCTGGGCGCCGGTATCGGCAACAACGTGCCCTGCACCACCGTCAATAAAGTCTGCTCCTCCGGCATGAAGTCTATCATGTTTGCTGCGCAGAGCATCATGCTGGGGCAGACCGGCCTGACGGTGGCGGGCGGCATGGAGAGCATGTCTAATATTCCTTACTACGTGCCCAAAGCGCGCTGGGGCCACAAATACGGGCACGGCACTCTGGTGGACGGCCTGGCGAAGGACGGCCTGACTGACGCCTACGACGAGAGGGCGATGGGCGTGTGTGCGGACCAAACGGCCAGCAAATACGGCATCAGCCGCGAAGCACAGGACGAATACGCGATCCGCTCCTACAAGCTGGTCGCCGAGCATACCGAAAACGGGCAGTTCAGGCAGGAAATCGTACCGGTGGAAGTCCCGCAGCGCAAAGGCGACCCGCTGGCAATCAGCGAAGATGAGGAGTACAAGCGGGTGAAGTTCGAAAAGGTGCCACAGCTGCGGCCGGCGTTTACTAAGGAAGGTACAGTGACCGCGGCCAACGCTTCCACCATCAACGACGGTGCCTCTGCCCTGGTGCTGGCCAGTAAAGAGGTAGTGGAAAAATTTGGCCTCAAGCCGGTAGCGAAAATCCGTGCCTTCGCCGATGCGGCACACGAACCACAGTGGTTCACTACAGCCCCTACACTGGCCGCACCCCTGGCGCTGAAGCGGGCAGGGCTGGAGATGAGCGATGTGGATTACCTGGAGGTCAACGAGGCCTTCGCAGTAGTGCCTATGGCTTTCAATAAAGAACTGAACGTAGCCGACGACAAGGTGAATGTCATGGGCGGCAGCGTCGCAATCGGGCACCCGCTGGGGGCAAGCGGCGCGCGCATCGTCACAACGCTCAACAACGTGCTGCATCAGCGCGACGCCAATATCGGCCTGGCTACCCTGTGCAACGGGGGCGGTGGCGCTTCGGCTTTGATTATTGAGCGGGTGTAGAACACTCCTATCAGCACGGAAGAAAAAAGCAGCCCGGTGGATTTTTGCCGGGCTGCTTTTTTGTTTTTTACCTTTTTTTTATAACATTGTCGAGTCAGTGCTCTTTTGCAAAATGCAATTGCAGCTTTCTCAACCTAAAACGCTTTAATGATGAAGTTTACTCAATTGGTAGGTGCGTGCGCAGGCGCTATCAATAAACTTACATGTGGGTTACTTTCCGCAACGGCAGAGCAAAGCTGAGGGGCTTCGTCGGCAATACCGCAAAGCTCTGGTGGTTGCTGGCTCCGCTGACAGACTACCGGGGGCAACTGGGAGGCGGAACGTACAACAACATCCAAATTGACTACAATATGTGGAACAATCAGAGAGGCTCTGCCCACAGAGCCTGGTCGGCTTCCACCGTTATAAACGCGATACACCACTTCCATCAGGAAGCCCAAAACGACGGCATCCACCTACCGCCGATAGGGCTGGATATTTACCTGGCAGCTAACCGTACAGACGGTATTGCGCTGATGACTTCACAGATATCAACTCCATTTTTAGAGCAGTGGACGGATCAGGGGCTTTTTGGCTCTCAACTGCTTCCCGATGCCCTGGATAATACCGGTTTACTAAGCTCAGTGCCCGATGTAGTGATTGGCTGTGACTTTCAAAACTCTGACCAGCAATGGGCTATTACGCAACATGAAATCGCTCATACTTCTCATTTTACTAAAGTTGGAGCCGGATTCTGGGGGCAACTAGGGCTAGCCACCCTTAATGCCCGGATTTTTACAGGTAACTCTTGGGGGGATGAGAATGTGTTTGATGCTGGCCGAATCGCCATCTGCGAAAGCTGGGCCGAGCACCTGGAGCATGTGTATACGGATAGGGCGTATGGGGGGAATACGAGTATTAATGAGCCTTGGGTAGACAGATTGGATAGACGGAGGAACCACCGGCCCAATCACGTGCCGATTGGACT
>CAJXXJ010000071.1 GCA_913062745.1 uncultured Phaeodactylibacter sp. | reverse complement strand
AGCCTCGTGCCTTCCATTTCCAAGCGTGGCCTGCGCTACGACCTCACTGTGCCCTTCGCCCGCTACGTGGTGATGAACCAAAACGATATATCCTTCCCCTTCAAGCGCTACCAAATACAGCCGGTATGGCGGGCCGACCGCCCACAGAAGGGCCGCTATCAGGAGTTTTACCAGTGCGATGTAGACGTGGTGGGCTCAGACTCCCTCAGCCTCGAGGCCGAGCTGGCGAAAATCTACGACGAGGTCTTTACCAAGCTTGGCGTAAAGGTGATCGTCAAACTCAATAACCGCAAAGTGCTGGCCGGCATGGCGGAAGCAGCAGGCATCCCCAAACAGTTTCTCAGTATGACGATGGCCATCGACAAGCTCGATAAAATCGGGATGGATGGCGTGAAAAAAGAAATGGCAGAGCGCGGCATACCTGAAGCGGCTGTCGCCAAAATCGAATCTATGCTCGCCATCACCGAGCTGGAGGAGCTCGAATCCGTCCTCGCCTCGAGCGAAACCGGCAAGCAGGGGGTGCAGGAGCTTCAATCCGTATTTGACTACCTCGGCCTGGACGAAACCGCCAATGAAATCCGCTTCGATATCACGCTGGCTCGCGGCCTGAACTACTACACCGGCTGCATCTTCGAAGTAGCCGTCGATACCGGAGCTGCCGGGCAGGAAAAGGTGAAAATGGGCAGTATCGGCGGCGGCGGCCGTTACGATGAGCTCACGGAAGTGTTCGGTATGCAAGGCACCTCCGGGGTGGGCATCTCCTTCGGCGCTGAACGGATTTACGATGTGATGGAAGAGCTAAACCTGTTCCCGGAAGACAAAGCCAATACGCTGCAGCTGCTGTTCATTGCCTTTGATGAAAAAGCACACCGCTATGCATTCCGTGCACTACAGCAAGTGCGCGCTGCCGGCATCAATGCCGAGCTGTATCCGGATCCGGTGAAGCTGAAAAAGCAGATGAAGTACGCCAACAACCGCAATGTGCCTTACACCGTACTTGTGGGCGACCGGGAAATGGAAACCGGCGAATTGGCCTTTAAAAATATGGCAAGCGGCGAGCAGGAAAACCTGCCGCTCGAAAAGATAATTTCTAAACTCCAAAATTAAGTAACTATGGCACGTTACGCTTTAATCGCGATCTTTCTTCTGGCCGGACTGGTGCTGGCCGATGCGCAGTCTCTTCAACTGGAAAATACAGAAACCGGGCGGATCAAATTACTGGATACCGGTTTGCTGGTCACGGTCTACCTGCAGCCCCCCACTTCCGATATGATGGACTGCAATTCCCGGCAGCTCGAAGGGGTTCTGCAGCCTTCCAGAAACGGCATGATCCGTGTGCTGCCGGAATACGAACGCAAAAAGTATACCCTTAATAACGGCTTGGGCAAAGTCGATGAAGTCTATTACGAAAACCTGAAAGGCCGCATGCCCATGAGCCTCGACCCGGCAAATGTACTGGGCATGGATGTCAGAAAGCCCGGTGCAGAAACAGCAGAAGCTTTCGGCGGCATACTCACCACGCTTGGAGCACTCGGTGCCCTGGTCGTAGCTCCTCTGGTCAGCATTGATTATGCCAATGGTACCTTCAACGGCGACAACTACTTCCGCTGGGCCGCCTACAGCCTGGGCATGTCCGGTGTCGGGGTAGGTATTCTGCTTGGCAGCAAAAAACGGAACTACGATATTGCCCGCCCCGGTGATTCCAAAGACCGGAAGCGCTGGGCGATAAAACTTTAGAACCTATGGCCCGCTACACTTCCCTCGAGCAGATACAGACCGCAATCGCGGAGCATGAGCTAAGCTGTGAAGAGCTGGTGCAGTATTACCTGCAGCAAATCGAAGCGACCGCCCACCTGAATATCTACGTGGAAGTATACGCGGAAGAAGCGCTGTCCCGTGCCCGTGCCCTTGATGAGCGCTATCAGCAATCGCCTGCGGAGGTGGGGGCTCTGTTTGGTATGGTGCTTTCGCACAAAGACGTAATCTGTTATCAGGGGCACGGCGTTTCGGCAGGCTCTAAAATACTGCAGGGCTTTGAGAGCCCATATTCGGCTACAGCGGTGGAGCGGCTGCTGGCGGAAGACGCCATCATTATCGGGCGGGTCAACTGTGATGAATTCGCAATGGGCTCCTCCAATGAAACTTCCCATTTCGGCCCCACCCGCAACGCAGCCGACCCGGAGCGCGTACCCGGCGGCTCCTCCGGCGGCTCGGCGGTAGCTGTACAGGCGGATACCTGCCTGGCCTCCCTCGGCTCTGATACCGGCGGCTCCGTACGGCAACCGGCCTCCTTTTGCGGCGTAGTGGGCCTCAAACCGACTTACGGGCGCATCTCCCGCTACGGCCTGCTGGCTTACGGCTCTTCATTCGATCAGATTGGCATCTTGTCTCACTCGGTAGCGGATGCCGCACAGCTGCTGCAAATCATGGCCGGCAGCGACCCGCAGGACGCCACTTGCAGCAAAAATCCGGTGCCCGCCTACAGTGAAACCCAGGCGGAAGCTAAGCCCCGGCGCATTGCCTACTTCCCGGAAGTACTGCAACACCGCAGCCTGCAGCCGGAGGTGAAAGCGGCCTGCGAACAAACCATCGCAAAGCTGCAGGAGCAGGGCCATACCATTGAAGCTGCTTCTTTTGACTTACTGGATTACCTCATCCCGGCCTATTATGTGCTCACCACAGCGGAGGCCTCCTCCAATTTATCCCGCTACGACGGTATCCGCTACGGCTATCGCAGCGGCAATGCCACCGACCTGCTCAGCACCTACAAAAAGTCGCGTACGGAAGGCTTCGGCACCGAAGTGAAGCGGCGTATTATGCTGGGCACCTTTGTGCTTAGTGCCGGCTACTACGATGCCTACTACACCAAAGCTCAGAAAGTACGCCGCCTCATCAAGCAGCAGACCGACGAGCTATTCCGCAATTTTGACTTCCTGCTCATGCCCGCCGCTCCTACTACGGCCTGGAAACTGGGCGATAAGATGGAAGACCCTGTAGAAATGTACCTGGCCGATATTTTTACCGTTCAGGCCAATATGACAGGCATCCCTGCTATCTGCCTGCCGGTAGCTGAAGACCAAGCCGGCCTGCCCATCGGCATACAGCTGATGAGCGATAAGTTTGCCGAAGAGCAGCTGATCAGTATGGCCGCCGCGCTGGAAGAGGTGGTCCGTAGGCCAAATCTTTAACGCAGCGCTTTTCAGCAATAGGTTTCGGGGCCTCCGCGTTGTTTTGGAAACACCAAATGCTATGCGGACCCTTGTTGCTGTTCTTTCCATGCTGGTAGCCTCTTCCCTTGGGGCACAGCCTGCTGACACCCTTTTCCAAAATTTTTCTGCCCGCAATCCCGCTTCCGCCACTGAAACGGAAAGCGCCGTGGCGCTCACCCTCGTCGACCAAAGCGGGAAGCCGTGGGCGGGCCTTGAGCTATGGCTGAAAAGCCCGGAGCGCGCAACGGTTTACCACGCCAAAACGGATGCCCGGGGTACTGCAAGGTTCCTGTTGCCTATCGGGTGTTTGTACGAGCTGTCCACTGCGGAGCAGCCCGCCTTTGAGCAGTTGCGCACAGTGAATGACAGCTATGTGGAGAGCCGGCGCACGCTAAGCTACGTGAAACGCTACTTTACGGAATGGAGGTCAGGAGACACCATTCACCAAAAGGTGGGCCCGGAACAGCAACCCACACGGGACCGAATACTGACTATCCTTACGGTTGTCAATTTTGGCGATAAGCCGCTGCCCGGCGAGCCCCTCTATTTCGTCTACCCTGATGGCACTGTTTATGCGGCAGTATCTGATGTTGCCGGAGAAGCGCGGCTCATGCTTCCCAAGGGCGCTACGGTCCGCATGAACACGGCTTTCAGCGAAGGGCTGGCAGAAGTAAAGCTCCCGGATGATGAGCGGGCAGGCTTTCTGCGCACCCGTTTTACCACACTGGGCAGCAAGGCCATCCTGAAACGGAGAGCAGAACGCGCCCGGATCGCTGCTGAAAGAGATTCGCTCGCCCGGCTTTATCATCTGCGGGATTCTATCAAGCACATCCGGGACTCTATCCGGGCAATGGCCGGCGAGGGGCATTTTCTCAACAAAGCATCCTTTAGTAATGACCCGGCGGCAGTGATCAGACAAATCAACCAACGGGCGGCCTACGAAAATGAGATACTGCGAGACAACCCTCAGTATTTTGAACAAAGCGGAGAAGCCCTTAAAGCTGCCCTGTATCGCAACCGGGCGATGTGGGCCAACAAGGTCATTGTGACTGACCTGACCGGCAGTATGCGGCCCTACATGGATGAGGTGCTGCTCTGGCACGCTTTGGCGGTCATGCCCGGCGAGCACAACCGTTATTTGTTTTTCAACGATGGCGACCGGCGTGCGGAAAAGCCCATTGGCGCGACGCGTGGTTTTTACACCACCGGGGAGGCAAAGCTGGAGGCTCTGCTGAACACGATGCAGCAAACAGTGGACAATGGGGGCGGCGGGGAGTCTGAAGAAAACGATATAGAGGCACTAATCGAGGCCAGCCGAATGATGGGAGAAGGAGACGAGCTCATCCTGATAGCCGACAATTACAGCGATGTGCGGGATATGGAGCTGCTCCCGCAGTTGCGTACGCCGGTTCGGGTGGTGCTGGCGGGCGCTGAGGACTGGGTGAACGAGCAGTACCTGCAAATTGCTTACGCCACCGGCGGCTCGCTGCATACGCTCACCTCCGATATCCTGGAGCTGCAAGGGCTCAACGAAGGGGAACTGCTGCGGATAGACGGGCAGCTTTACCGGCTCAGCGGCGGTTTGTTTTTAAAAGAATAGGGCATTTCCATAATCGGCGAAATTCCCCGTTCTTTGGGCCAATGACCAAAATGTAATGTATGCCCGCCAATTATTCGAAGCGCGCTGAAACGTTCCGCCTGAACGCTCAGCAACTGAGCCAGCGCTACGACCGTCTTTCCATGGTCCGGCTGCTCCTGTTTCTGGGGAGCATCGCTGCTATCGTGCTGCTGTGGAGCATGGTATCTCCCTGGGCGGGGCTGGCCGGCGTACTTGCTTTTCTGATGGGCTTCTACCGTTTCGTCCGCTGGCATCAGGGTATCAAAGAAGAAGAACAACACCAAACCCGTCTGGCGCAGCTCAATGACTGGGAAGCAGCTGTGGTCAATCAGCACGACTTCTCCAATTTTGCTGATGGGGCTGCCTTTTTAAATCCGGACCACCCCAATGCCATCGACCTGGACCTGTTCGGCCCCTACTCGGTATTCCAGTATCTCAACCGCACCTCTACGGCCCTCGGGCGGCAGGCGCTGGCGGACTGGCTGTCAAAGCCCGCTGCTGTGCCTCAAATACGGCAGCGGCAGGAAGCAAGCCGGGAAATGGCCGGGCTGCTCGACTGGCGGCAGCATTTCCAGGCCTATGGTATAGAGGCAGACGATCAGGCAGAACACATCCGATTGCTCAAAGCCTGGCTGAGAGAACCCGCATTTCTGAAGCATAAAAAATGGGTAGCCGCTGCTCTGTACATCATTCCGTTCTGGTCGGTAGCTGCGGCGGCCATTTGGGCGCTGTACCTGCCCTGGTATCTGGGCATCCTGCTGTACCTCCCGGCGCTGCTCATTTTACGAAAATTTACGGAGCAGGTCAACGAGACACACCTCAAGACGATGCACGCGGAAAAAGCACTACGGCACTACGCCCGTCTTATCCGGCACATAGAAGAACAGCCCTTTGAAGCTCCTATGCTCCGGCAGCTGCGGGAGGAACTGGGCACAGGCGGACAGCAGGCATCCGCTCGTATCAAGCGCTTGTCCTATATCATCCGGCAGTTGAACGTACGCTATAATGCTTTTTCTTTTCTGTTCAACATCTTCGGGCTGTGGGAACTGCAATACGTCTACCGGCTGGAGCACTGGAAGTCTGGCGTAGAGGAACAGCTGCCACGCTGGTTTGAAGCAATGGCCGCTTTTGAAGTGCTGAGCAGCTTCGGCAATGTGTGCCATAATAATCCCGACTGGGCAATGCCGGAACTTATAGAACGCTCCGAGGTGCGGGCAGCTGAGCTGGGGCATCCGCTGCTACCCCGCGACAAACGGGTATGCAATGATATCAACCTGCCTACCGACGGGCATATTAAGCTGATAACCGGCTCCAATATGGCCGGCAAAAGTACCTTCCTGCGCACTGTTGGTCTGAACATCGTACTGGCTATGGCCGGGGCGCCGGCTTGCGCCAAAAAACTAGAGCTGCCGCCGCTACAGGTCTACACCAGCATGCGGACGCAGGATGCGCTGCAGGAAAGCACGTCCTCCTTCTACGCCGAGCTGAAGCGCCTTAAATTTATTATCGAAGCGGTAGAGGCCACAGCTGATCATCAGCCACCGCAGCTTCAGGCTTTTTTCCTGCTGGATGAGATACTGAAGGGCACCAACAGCAACGACCGGCATACCGGCTCCAAAGCGCTAATCCGTCAGCTCATCCGCAGCCGGGGCTCTGGTATCATCGCCACCCATGATCTGGAGCTGGGGCAACTGGAGGCCGAAGCCAACGGCACAATTGAAAACCTGCGCATCGAAGTAGAAATCAGGGACGGAAAGCTGTATTTTGACTACAAGCTAAAGAAGGGCGTGAGCGAAAGCTTCAACGCCACGCTGCTGATGCAGCAAATGGGGATAAAGATTGAGGAAGCATGAGATGTTACAACCTGGAGGAAGCCCGCCGCTTCCCCGATCAGGTGACAGAACTGTTTTTACACCACTGCGGCCTGGAGCAGATTCCGCCGCTGGTCTTTGCCATGCCCCGCCTGCAGCGCCTGCACCTGAGCGAAAACCCTATTCAGGAGTTGCCGCCGCAGCTGTCGGAGCTCCTTTCGCTGCGAGTGTTAAGCCTGCCCAATAACCAACTGGCGCGTATCCCGGCCAGCCTTTTTCGCCTGCAGCAGTTGGAAAAGCTCGATTTGTCCGGTAACGCACTGCAATCCCTGCCGCCCGGGATCGCCCGGCTGCAGCAGCTGACTACCCTCTTGCTGAATGACAATAAGCTATCCGAACTGCCGGAGGAAGTAGGCACCCTTCAGCAGCTGCAGCGCCTGGAAGTGTCCGTCAACCAACTGACCCGCCTGCCGGCCGCTCTGAAGCAATTGTCAGGACTGCGGCGGCTGTCGGCCTCCCGCAATAAAATCCGCACCCTGCCCAAAGCCCTGTGCCGGTTTTCAAAGCTGGAAAAGTTGGACCTCAGCCACAACCGGCTGTCCGGACTGCCGGAAGAAATCGGACAACTGGCACAGCTCAGCAGCCTGCAAGCGGGGCACAATAGCATAAAAGCCCTGCCGGGCAGTGTGGGGCAGCTGAAGATGCTCCGGCAGCTCTCCCTGGAGCGCAACAAGCTGGAAGCGCTGCCCGAACAGTTGTGGCACCTGCCCTGGCTTGCCCGGGTCAACCTGGGGCGTAACCGGCTTCGGTACCTGTCCGAAGAAGCCGGGTATGCGCAGCGGCTTGAGGTGCTGCAGCTGGCAGACAATCAGCTCGAATCTCTGCCTCATTGTATCGGGAAGCTTCCTCAGCTCCGCCGGCTGTCGGTCAGCGGCAACGCTCTGACGGCCCTTCCGCCCTTGCCGCTGCAGTTAGCCACCCTTCAGCTGAATGGCAATCCGCTGGGGCAATGGCCGGAGTATCTTAGCCGGCTGTACCGCCTGGAGCACTTAGAAGCCCGTAAGGCCGGGCTGGAAAATTTGCCAAACCACTTTCGGCAGCTCTCGGCCCTCCGGGAGCTGGACCTGCGGCACAATCCGCTGCAAGGCCTGCCTGAGCCATTGTACTTTCTGCCTGCTCTGCGGCAGCTAAAAGGAGTGGGCGATACCAAAAGCCGCACCAAGCTGCTGCGTTTTATCCGATTATGCGAAAGCCGGGAAGTGCCGCTGCCGCTGCGGCGCTTGTTCTACGAGGTATTGGAGAATGATGCCCGCTCACTGGCAGATTTTAGCGTAAGCGAACTGCTGCAGGCACTGACAGTGGGCGTAAGTGAAGCGGCTTATCCGGTGCGGATTCACCTGCTGCGGCAGCGCAGTGCCGTAAGCCACATCAGTTTGGAGGATAAAGGGGCAAGTGTGTTGCTGCTGGGAGAAACGGGCTTCGATCCGGCTGAAGTCCGAAAGGCGCTGGAGCCCCACGGGCTACGGCTCGTGACCTCTGCTGATCAGGGGGCAGATTACCTGGTACTGGGCAGGCTGCTACGGCTTCATCGTTTGCCGAAAATGGGGGAAGCCCGGCATGTCATCTCCCGCCAAAGCCTGAACGCCCTGCTCAATGAACAGTTGGGCCGCAAGATGGCGACTGAATTCAGGGAAAGCCAGCTGGAAAAGCTTCGGCTCATGCTTTTTCATCAGGATAGCAAAAACCGTAGGCTGGCCGTACAGTTGCTGCGGGCAGGGGGAGTGCCGCCTCCTCTTATCACCGATCTGTTTCTGGCGTGGAAACTGGACTACGGGCCCGCCAAAGCGTTGGAGCAGTTGCTCCTGCAAAACTGCTCAGAGGAGGCGCTCCGCAACCTTTACGCGCCGCTCGGCCTCAGAGGAAGGATTGGCTCCCGGCAACTCCGTACGCACATTGAGCGGTATACGGACGGTAATGAGCTGGATGCAGCCCGCATACGTGAATTTTTAGAAAACTGATTGAAAGTTTCTATAGCTGCATCAACTTTACTGATGGAGCTGAGTAACGCAGATCACAGAAGGCGGCAGCGGATACCTATAGTTTTGTACTATCAATTATTTAAAACTATAGACAAATGGAAAACGCAGAAACAATCAACCAAATGCCGCGCATCGGAGATGCTGCTCCGGATTTCGAAGTGACCACGACTACCGGCCCGCTCAAATTATCCGAATACAATAAAGACAGCTGGGTAATCCTCTTTTCCCACCCGGCAGATTTTACTCCGGTTTGTACCACGGAGATGAGCGCTTTCGCTCTGGACAAAGAGTTCTTTGACCAGCACAACACGAAGCTGCTGGGGCTGAGCATCGACAGCATCCACTCCCACCTGGCATGGGTGAATAATGTGAAGGAAAAGACGGATGTTTACTTTCACTTCCCGATCATTGCCGACCTTGATATGAAGGTATCCAAGCTGTACGGTATGCTGCATGACAAGGAGAGCTCCACAGCAGCCGTACGCGCGGTATTCTTCATTGACCCTAAGGGCACCATTCGCCTCATGATGTACTACCCGCTCAATGTGGGCCGTAACATGGAGGAAATCAAGCGGGCGCTGATCGCTCTGCAGACTGCAGACGAGTGTAACTGTGCACTGCCAATCAACTGGAAGCCGGGCGAAAAAGCAATTGTTCCTCCGCCGAAGACGCTGACCGAAATGGATGAGCGCCTGAAAAGCACGGAGTACGAGCTGGTAGACTTCTACCTGGCGAAGAAGGATATTTAAAGAAAAGGCCGCGGCATTGGGTATGCCGGGGCCTTCTTCAAACTAACAGTCGGATGAGTCCGGGTATGGCCCTCAGGGTATGCTCGGGCTCGTTTTTTTGAGTCGTGGTGATAATTAACGTAATGAGGATGCCCCGCCCTGCCTTGAACCCCTATTGGCGGATGGTGTTTTTTGTAAAAAAGCCATGCCCAACTCCACTTTTACCGGAACCAAGTCCCGGCCCGTACTGCAAATCAGAGGCGCAACGCAGCGGGAGCAGCCCGATCTCGTTGCCTGCGAAGAGCCGTTGGAAATCAAACTCGCCTACGGCCCGGCGGATGACCGGCAGCACCGCAGCCTTGCGGTAACGATGCGTACGCCCGGCCAGGACCCGGAGCTGGCAGTGGGGTTTTTGTTTACTGAAGGCATCATCGGCAAGGCAGCAGAAGTGGCCGGCACCCGGCACGTCGGGCAAGCCCTTTCTCCGGAGTCTGCCGAAAATATACTGCAGGTGGAGCTCACACCGGAATTGCCGGTGGATTTCAATCAGCTCAACCGTCACTTCTACACTTCTTCCAGTTGCGGCGTATGCGGCAAGGCTTCCATTGAGATGGTGCGCACGGTTAACATCTACTACCCGCGCCGGGGGCAGCCGCGCTTTTCTGTAGATCAGCTGCGGAGCTTTCCGGCTCAGCTTTCGGCGCAGCAGTCTTTATTTGAAAAGACGGGCGGCATACACGCCGCTGCCGCCTTCTCATCAGATGGCCAACTGAAGGCTCTACGAGAAGACGTAGGGCGGCACAATGCGATGGATAAGCTCATTGGGGCGGCGCTGATGTCAGGAGATTTCCCTCTGCGCGACCATGCCGTGATGGTCAGCGGGCGGTTGAGTTTTGAGCTGGTGCAAAAAGCTTCTATGGCGGGCGTGCCCATGCTGGTGGCGGTGGGTGCTCCTTCTTCTCTGGCTATAGAACTGGCGGAAGAGAACGGCATGACGCTCATCGGCTTTCTGCGCGGCGAGCGTTTTAATGTGTACTGCGGGGCGGAGCGGATTGCGTTTTAGGCTACCGCCGACGGGGTTTCTGATTCCCGAAACTGTTTGGGCGTAAGCCCGTAGCGCTGACGGAACAGCTTGATAAAGTAAGAACAGTTCTTAAAGCCGGTGCTCAGGCAGACATTCTGAATATTGGAGTCTGGCTCACTGAGCAGAAGGCGGGCCGCTTCTTTGAGGCGCTCATTGTTGACAAATTCCACTGGGGTAAGCCCGAGGCGGTCCCGAAAATAGCGGTATAGCGAAGCCTGACTCA
>CAJXXJ010000070.1 GCA_913062745.1 uncultured Phaeodactylibacter sp. | reverse complement strand
ATCGTTTCCGGATTCCGCTAAACGGCGAAGATAAAGAGGCCATCGGCGGTATCCGCGACTTCCGCTCCATTCAGTTTATGCGCATGTTCCTCACCGGTTTTGAGGCACCAGTCACCCTGCGCTTTGCCCGCCTTGAGCTCGTGCGAAACCAGTGGCGGACCTACCGCGGAGACCTGAGTGACGTCGGGGGCGGATTCGGCACGGACGTGCGCACCACTTTGTCGGTGGATAATGTGAATATTGAAGAAAACAGCGGCCGCGAGCCTTTCAACTATGTGCTGCCGGTGGGCATTCAGCAGGAGCGCGCCGTGGGCGTCTTCAACAACTTGCAGAATGAGCAATCCCTGGCGCTCGACATCGATAACTTTGTAGACGGGGATGTGCGCTCCGTATTCCGGGTGCTTAATATGGATATGCGGGTGTACGAGCGGCTGAAAATGTTCGTGCACGCTGAGGAAAGCGACCTGACCAACCCTATCCCGGATGGCGCTACCTCCATCTTTGTGCGCCTGGGCAGCGATTTCCAAAATAACTATTACGAATACGAGGTGCCGCTGACGATGTCCAAGATCGAGGACCTCAACGGCAACCCCAACAGCGAAGTTTACAAAAATGCAGTATGGCGGCCGGATAACGAGATCGACTTCGCGTTCCGGGAGCTGATTGAACTGAAGAAGGCGCGTAATGCCCAAAACATCAACCTCAACGAAGAATACCTCGAGCTCAAAGAGCAAAATGGCAAAATCCACCGCCTGAAAATTCGGGGTAACCCTAACGTCGGGCAAGTCAAAGTAATGATGGTGGGCGTGCGCAATATCGATGACGACGGAAACTACGGCGGTACAAGCAACCCGGATGAGCTCTACGATATGGAAGTCTGGATCAATGAGCTGCGCCTGACGGGCCTTGATGAACGGGGCGGTGCCGCAGCTATCGCCCGGGTGGATGCACAGCTGGCCGACTTTGGTACGATGACGGTGGCTGGTAATATTAGCACCATCGGTTTTGGTGCCATCGATCAGAAGGTACAGGAGCGGGCCCGGGAGCAGGTGACCGGATTCGATATTGCGGCCAATTTCAATCTCGATAAGTTTTTGCCGGAGCGCTGGGGCCTTAGCCTGCCTTTCTATGCACAGTTCTCCAATACCACTGTGCGCCCGGAATTCGACCCTTACGACCTCGATGTTACCCTCAACGAGAAATTGCGGGATATCGATGACCCCACGGAACGCGACTCCGTGCTGAATGCAGCCCTTGAGGTGACCAATATCAAGAGCTTCAATTTCACCAACGTGCGCAAAGAGCGGAGCAACAACTCCCGCACGGCCATGCCCTGGGATATCTCCAACTTCAGCCTGTCCTATTCCTTTACGGAAACGGAGAACCGGGACCCGATCATTGAATTCAATGAGCTGCAGCAGCATACCGGCATTCTGGACTACGCCTTCAACCGCCGCACGAATTACCTGGAGCCGTTCAAAGGCATAAAAGCGGATGCACTCAAGATTATCTCGGAAATCAACCTGAACCCGCTTCCCAATGCCTTTACCTTCAGCTCCATTTTTGACCGTACTTTTGAGACTACCTCTTACCGCTTTACTGATGTGGCACCGGAGTTCAGAACCTTTTACAACAAACGATTCACCTGGGAGCGCAACTACGACCTGCAGTGGGATCTGACAAGGTCCATCAAGATCAACTTCAATGCCTCCAATATGGCTGCCATTGACGAACCGGACGAGGCAGCTCTCGTGGAGGAGTTTGGGTTCGACCTTGCCCGGGAAATCCGCCGGGACAGCATCTGGGAAAACCTCCGCGATTTCGGCCGGCCCAAGACCTATCAGCACAACATCAGCGTGGGCTACAACCTACCCGTTCGGCACCTGCCGGTAATCGGGGATTTTGTAACGGCTAAGGTGCAGTATCAAGGCGACTTCAACTACACCGCGATTGCCCTGAACCTGCAGGACCTCGGTAATACCATACAAAACGGGCAGACTCGCAGCGGTGACATCGATGTCAACTTCGAAAAGCTGTACGGAAAAGTCGGATACCTCAGCAAGATTGACCGTGGCAAAAGCGGGCGGGGCAGTTCCCGCAACAGTGCGCGCGACCGCCGCAGCCGCCGGCCTACTTCCCGGGACCGGGAGAATAAGGAAGGCGAAAAAGAAGAAGAGGAAGAAAAAGAGCGCGAGGTAACTGCTTTAGAGCGGGCAATCGTGCGGCCCCTGCTCGCAGTAAGGCGGGTGCGCCTGAACGTAAGCGAGCAGTTTAGCACGGTGCTGCCGGGCTATATGCCGGAGACAGAAATTCTGGGCATGTCGGATTTCAGCTCTCCCGGCTGGGATTTCGTTGCCGGCCTGCAGCCCAATATCCGTGGTTTGTCAGAGGATCAGTTGTTTAACCCCAACCCCGGCAACGTACAGGGCGACTGGCTGCGGGAAAACGAGCAATGGTTCTCCGGCAGTTTTTTCCAAAACCGCGAGGTACAGCAGACCTATTCCCAGCGATTTGACGCCCGCGCTACCCTTGAGCCCATCAAAGACTTCCGGATTGACCTTGAGCTTACGCGAAACTTCCAGGAGAACTACTCGGAACGTTTCCGGGATACCGTGCCCAACGATGGCATCCGGCAGCTGGTGCATACCGTACCCTACGAGACAGGGCGCATGGAGATCAGCTTCTCCGCCCTGCAGACGCTCTTCAAGGCCCGTACTGACGAGGAGCTGATCGAGATGTTCCAGGTCTTTGAAGATAACCGCGTCACCATCTCCCGCCGCCTGGGCGATGGCCTGCACAACGATGATAATCTGGCAGACCGTGGCTACGCCCGTGGCTTTGGAAGCACTCAGCAGGATGTTATACTGCCGGCTTTCCTGGCGGCCTACACCGGCGAGGACCCGAATTCGGTTAAACTTAACCTGTTCGACCTCCTGCCGAAAGTCAACTGGCGCGTGCAGTACAACGGGCTGGCAAGGATTCCGTTCTTTGCAGAAATTTTCCAAAGCTTCTCCCTGACCCACGGCTACAACTCTACCCTGAGCGTCAATAACTTCCGGACGAGTTTGCCCTACCTCGATACGCGGGCCGGTGAGCCGATAGATACCGCTTCTTTCAACTTCTTCCCCCGCCTTGAGATTGCGGATGTGGTGATATCAGAAAATTTTGCTCCGTTGATCGGGCTCGATATGAAGCTCAATAATGGCATGTCGCTCAACTTTAACTACAAGAAGAGCCGGCAGCTCGCGCTGAGTACCGTCAACTACCAGCTCAACGAAACCCGGGCAGAGGAGATGACGATAGGCTTTGGCTTCCTGATGCGGGGCGTGGATATCCCTTTCCTGACCGGCAGCAATAAGCGCAAAAAGAGCGATGACGAAGGCGTGCTCGGCAACCTCGGCAGTAAAGTCAACCGGGGTGGAGGCCGGGGGCTGCAATCCCAGGATTTGGATATCAACTTTGATATGTCGATCCGGGATGATGTGACGATTGCCTACCGACTCGATGAAGAGACTTCAGAGCCCACAAGGGGTAATTACACCATAGCCTTTTCGCCCTCAGCGGAGTACCAAATCAATCAAAGCCTGGCCCTTCGCCTGTTCTTTGATTACCGCCGGACAGTACCGGCCAACTCCCAGAGCTTCCCGCGTACCAATACAGCGGGGGGGATAATGGTGCGCTTCCAGCTCAACTAAAGGCAAACGGAAAAAAATAACAGGAAAGGCGTTTCCGGTATAAATAAAAACCGGGAGCGCCTTTTTTATTCCTGCCAGTTGAGTGCCCGCCTCATGCGGTGGTAAATGTCGGTATTGTCGTAAAAGCCCCGGAAGTGCGCAGCGCCCGGGCCAAAGGCAAAGACCGGTAGCAGGGTGCCCGTGTGATAGTTGGTAGAAAAGCCGGCCACCAGGGAGTCCTGCGAGGATCCGGGCTGAATGGAATAGCCGCCGGTTTCGTGATCTGAAGTGACAATAACCAGCGTCTCCTGATTGCGCTCTGCAAACTGCAGTACAGCAGCTACGGCCCGGTCAAAATCCAGCATCTCCGAAATTAAATAGTCCTGATCGTTATCGTGGCCTGCCCAATCGATTTGCGCGCCTTCGATCATTAGAAAAAAGCCCTCGGTGCTGCTCTGCTGCAAAAACCGGGCCGCCATCCGGCTGGCATCCGGCAGGTAGGTGCGCCCCTCTGAAGCTTTCTCTGGTTGATCCTCCGCAGTGAAATACCCAAAAGGCGTGCCGGGGGGCGGCTGCAGCTGAGACAGGAGCTTGTTTTGATAACTTTCAATCTCATAACCCTGCTGCAGCAGCTGTTCGTAGACAGACTTTTTGCCGTTCGGTGAAGGTTTGGTGAAGTACTGCTGCCCGCCACCGATGAAAAAGTCAAGCCCGGAGCCGGCCAGCTGCTGTGCGATTTCCTCGTACTGATTGCGCAGCGGCACATGGGCGAAAAAAGCAGCCGGCGTAGCGTGCACAACCGTGGCAGTAGTGACCAGGCCGGTAGCATACCCCTGCTTTTCTGCCTCCTCGATGATATTGCGCAGTGGTTCCCCCCTGGCGTTGACGCCGATGGCCCCTTTTACGGTCTTATTACCGGTTGCGAAAGCCGTGGCGCTGGCGGCAGAATCGGTAATCAGCTCATCCGCAGCGTGTGGCTTTTGGATGCCGGCAACGGGAAACTGCTCGATAGCCAGCGGGCTGCCCTTGGTTAGCATGGCAGCGGTAATCTGCGAGGTGCCCATGCCGTCTCCGATCATGAGGATGACGTTGCGGGCGGTTGGTAGCGCGGCCTGCCGGGAAGGCGTGGAGCGGCAGGCGGATAGCAAAAGCAATAGGATAGCCCCGGTCAGGCGAGCGTAGTGCATGTATTCAGGTTTGTAGTTGTATGCATTGCAAAATGGCCCGAACGCACTCAAATGGCCAACATAGAACGGGCATAAGCCCCGGAATTTGCCGGGGGCCATTTCATTGTCTTTATAAACTGCCGCGAATTTACTAAAGTTGCGTCAGCTCACTGCATCAGAGTATACTGCTTACCGGGCAGAGAGCGCACCATACCTTTGAACTCGAGCTCCAGCAGCAGGGCTGCCAGTTCGCTGTTGGGCCGTTTGAGCAGGTTGGTCAGCTGGTCTATGCTGATGGATTCATGGGCGCGCAGCAGCTCGACAAGCTCCTGCTCCTGGTCTGAAAGCTCTACGAACAACTGCGTCTGTACCGCGCGCTCTTCTCCGGCTTTTTCCCAGCGCATGACGTAGGCCAGGTCATTAGCGCTCTCCAGCAGGGAGGCCCGGTGGCTTTTAATCAGGAGGTTGCAGCCTTCCGAAAACTTGTCCTTGATGCGCCCGGGCACCGCAAACACATCTTTGTGGTAATTATTAGCCATTTCTGCACTAATCATCGACCCGCCTTTGCGTTGAGTTTCCACCACAATCAGGGCATCGCAGAGCCCGGCAATGATGCGGTTGCGCATTGGGAAACGCTCCCGGTCGGGCTCAGTCTGACTGGGGTATTCGGAAAGCAGGCCGCCCTGTTCAATCATCTCCCGCGCCACTGACTTGTGCTGGGGCGGATAGATGCGCTGCAGCCCGTGCGCTACGCAGCCGATCGTCGGGACGCCCAGTTGCAGGCAACAGCGGTGGGCGGCTACGTCTATGCCAAAGGCCAGCCCGCTGATGATGGTAACGCCGTAGGGCTGAAGCCCTTCCACAATTTCTTCGCAAATGCGCACACCGTGGGGGCTCGGGCGGCGGGTGCCTACGATGGCTACGGTACGCTCGGCATTGAGGCTGGCCGGGCCTTTGTAGTAAATCAGCGGCGGGCTGTCCGGCAGGTGGCGGAGGCGCTCCGGATAATCTTTGTCTAAATAGAACAGCGGGCGGATGCCTTGCTGCTCCATAAAGGCAAGTTCCTGTTCGGCCTGAGCGAGAACGCTCTTGTCCAGAATATTGCTGGCAATCTGCTCGCCTACACCGGGTACGCGCAGCAGCTCCTTGCGCCTGGCTTCGAATACAGCCTGAGCGCTGCCGCAGTAGCTGATCAGATTGCGCGCAGTGACAGCACCAACTTTAGGGATAAAGGTAAGAGCGACTCGGTAGAGCAATTCTTCCATAAGCTTTGCAATTTGTTCCGGTTTATGAAAGTATCCCGGCGGAAGGGCGAGTCGTCGTACAGTAGAATAAGGGAATGCGTTACTTAAAAATCCAGCCAGGCATATACCCTATAAAGATACGTTTAAAACGCCGAATTATTCAAATTTTTTGTACAAATATTCATTGGCGCGGAGTGAATTCAGGGGCAGGGGCTGCCTCCGGGCGGTATTTACTGTTCTATTATCAGGGGGCTTTTATATTTGTAGCAGCAAAATGTTGAAATATGAGCAAGCAGCCTGGTTTACTACCTAAAATTGAGATCGTTATTGTCGGCCTGTTGTTCCTGGCTTTTCTGATATGGTCCATATCGAAGTGTTCGTCCACGCGCCGGGCTTACGAAGAGCAGGCCGCGCTGGAGGCGGAGGATGATGCCCGGTACGATTCGCTGGAAAAAGCGCGGCAGCAGGCTTTCGTGCCTCTCGATACGGTGGTGCGGCCCCAAAAGAAAGAGTTGCCGGGGGAGGCGGCCGAGCGCATCACCCCGCTTTTTGTCATTACCCCGGCCTTGAACATGCGCAACGGCCCCGGCCTGAAATTTACGGTACTGGAACGGCTGCAGCTGCACGACGAGCTGCTCTTCCTGGGAGACGTAACGGATACTACGCAGCAAATTGATCTTGGCCAAATTGTGGCGGACGAGCCCTGGGTAAAGGTGCGCTCGGAAAGCGGCAAAGAAGGCTGGGTATACGGTGCCTGTGTAGATTTTTACAAGCGGGAGCTGAAAGGAGTGGAGGTAGACTGAGGAAGTGCCGGGCAGCGCATAAGGCTACCCGGCACTTAGCGTTCAGTGCAGCTCGTAAAGTTTGTACGTTTTGATGACGCTCACCAACTGACGGGCGTAGTCCTGCTCTTTGGAAAAGCCCTGCTGCTGCAGTGCGGCCGCCCAGGCTTCGTAGTCCTCTTTACCCAGTTCCCGCAGTACGGTATTCGGGCCCGTGGTCAGGTAGAAGCTGTGGTCCCGGAAGCTCGTCCAGGCATTTTCATACTGCCGCAGGCAGCGCCCGTCGTAGGATTTGCTGTCGCCCTTCCAATCCTCTGTGCAGGGGAGCAGGAAGTGGTTGTTGCGGCCCTCTGCGGACCATGCAGCGGTGCCTGCAAGGCTGTTTAAAAGAGCATTCCCTAGCGTCACCGATGCCGGAATGCCAAACTTTTTCTGTTCACTTTGCGCCACCCGGTCAAAACGTTGGATGTACTCCCGAACCTGAGTTTCGTTAATCTGCTGCAGCCGCTCAAGTGCAGTCAGCGGCCGCCTCGGGCGGGCAGCAGAAGCCAGGTCGAAGCGCTCCGTGGCCGGTACTTCGGTAATCTGAGCAGCCTGCTCCTTGTCCAGCTCGGTATAGCGCTCCCGTTTGACCGGGCGCTCCTGTGGCGGAGGGGCTTGTTCTTCCGTGCGTACCGGAGTGTTGAGGTTGAGCTTGAAGCTGAGGTCCTTTTTAAACACTACAAACAGAAGTAGTGCGGCAAGGCCTATTTTGAACCAGTTGCGTTGCAGGTAAGCGATAACCTGCTCTTTGTCGATGCCCATACTGCCAGGTTTTGTTTCAAAAAATAAGAATTGAAACAAAAATAAAACAAAATGTTTTCTAAAGCAAGGTCAGGCAACAAAAAAGAGCAGGTTTTATGGTTAAAGCTGATGCAGGGCCTGCTCGAGGTCTGCAATGAGGTCATCCGCATCCTCCACGCCTACGCTCAGGCGGATGAGCGAGTCCGTCAGCCCTACTTTGAGCCGTTGCTCCCGCGGAATTGAGGCATGCGTCATGGAAGCCGGGTGCCCGATCAGCGACTCCACGCCGCCCAGCGATTCGGCCAGCGTAAATACTTCTGTATTGCTCAGTACCCGTTTGGCATTTTCAAAGCTGTCTGCTTTCAGGTCAAAGGATACCATGCCGCCAAAGTGGCGCATCTGCTTTTTGGCGATCTCATGCCCGGGATGGCCTTTAAAGCCCGGGTAGTAGATATGGCCGACTTTGTCATTCTTGGTCAGTGCTTCTGCAATGCGTTCGGCATTTTGGCAGGCCCGCTCCACGCGCAGGTGCAGGGTTTTAATACCCCTCAGTACGAGGAAGCAGTCCTGAGGGCCGGGCACTGCGCCTACTGCATTTTGGAAAAAGGAAAAGCGCTCCGCCAGCTCATCAGAGTTGGTGGCCAGCGCGCCGAGCACCACATCGGAATGGCCGCCCAGGTACTTGGTAGCGGAGTGCAGCACAATATCTGCACCCAGGTCCAGTGGATTTTGCAGGTAAGGGGAGGCAAAGGTGTTGTCTACACAGCTGATCAGCCCTTTCTCTTTTGCGATGCCGCAAACGGCTTCTATATCCACCACATTCAGCATAGGGTTGGTAGGGGTTTCCACCCAAAGCAGCTTAGTGTTCTCGTTGCAGAGCGATTGGATTTGCTCGCGGTTTTTGAGGTCTGCAAAGTGCGCCTTGATGCCGTAGCGTTCGTACACGGCAGTCATGAGCCGGTAAGAGCCGCCGTAGAGGTCGTTGGTGGAGATAATCTCATCACCCGGGCTGAGCAGGCGCAGTACGGCATCCATAGCGGCCAGGCCACTGCCGTAGCAAATGCCGTGCTTGCCGTTTTCCAGTGCCGCCAGGTTTTTTTCGAGCACCGAGCGGGTAGGGTTTTGCGTACGGGCGTACTCGTAGCCCTGATGCTCGCCGGGAGCAGACTGTGCGTAAGTGGAAGTTTGGTAAATCGGCGTCATCACCGCTCCGGTGGAGGGGTCGGGGTGAACGCCGGCGTGTATAGCTTTGGTTCCGAATTTCATGTAGGGCAATTTGTTGTTGCGTTGGAAAAAAGATAAAAGGGCAATCTGTCGACCAGATTGCCCTTTAAGGATTGGCCCCTAAAGGCCTGTACATTTATATCAGCTGTTCAAATTAAGCGTTAACAGCGTCAGAGATTTCTTTACCGGGCTTGAATTTCACAACGTTTTTAGCTGCGATTTGGATGGTTTCACCGGTTTGAGGGTTACGTCCACTGCGAGCTTCGCGGTGGCTAACGGAGAATGTGCCGAAGCCGATCAGCGTTACTTTGTCGCCGTCCTTCAGTGAGTCAGTGATGCCGTCGAGTACTGCATTCAGTGCATCAGTAGCTTGTGCTTTGGACAGGTTGGCGCTTTCGGCGATTTTGTTGATAAGATCTCCCTTATTCATTTCTGAATGTTTTAATTAGTTAAATGTCCGGCAAATTTATACCCTTGAAGTATGAAAACCAAGTTTTGCCAGGCAAAAAAATGCCGGGAAGCCAGAATTTTCAAGGGTTTTGAGCGTTTTGCTATTGTTTCGAACATATCTATATTTGTCCACTTATTGTTTTAAGTGGGTATTCAAAATAAAATTCTTATCCATGCGTAAACCTCTTCTCTTTCTTGCATTTTGTACGGCAGTGTTCCTGACGGCCGCTTCTGCCTCCTCCTGCAACCGCAAAGTCGGCTGCCCGGCAAACGAGGATGCCCACGTCAAACCGGGGCGCAACGGGGAGCTCCCCACCAAAGGGGGCAAGTCCCAGCTGTTTCCCAAAAAGTTTAACAAAAAGCGGAATCGCAGGAATTGATCAATGCCCGGGCTTAACCCCCGGCTCTCTTATTTCCGCCGGGGGTCCAGCGCATCGGTAAGCCCCTCGCCCAGCAAGTTGAATATGGTAACGGTTACGAAAATGGCCAGGCCAGGGAAAATAGCCAGCCACCAGGCAGAAAAATAAGTGCGGGCCGAGTTGAGCATAGAGCCCCAGGTGACTTGTTCGGGTGGTACCCCTATGCCCAGGAAAGACAGGAACGCTTCCAGCAGTATCGCGCTCGCAATGCCGAATGCCACCGTTATGAGCACCGGCGTTAGTGCATTAGGCACCGCGTGTCGCAGTATAATCCGCCACTCGCTGTAGCCGAGCGCCTGCGCTGCTTCAATGTACTCCAGCCTGCGTATGCGCAACAGCTCTGCCCGTATAAAGCGGGCAATGCCTGTCCAGCCGATCAGCCCGATGATGAACATAATGTAAAAAATGGACTGCTGCTCGATGATTGCCACGATGCTGAGTATGAGCAACAGGCCGGGGATGGAGTTCATGATTTCGATAAGCCGCATCACAATAATGTCGAAGGGCACGGCCAGCGGGCGGGCAAAGTAGGGGAGCCGTTTCAGCAGGGGCACCAGCAGATTGAATAATGCAAAGACCAAAGCCATAACCCCGAGGCTGATCGCCAGCTGCCAGCCCAGCTTGCCTTCCTGCAGGGCAAATGCGCGGGCAGAAAAAGCATAAAAATAAGCAAGGGGCAATGCCAGCAGGTTGAGCAGCAGCCGCGCCCGGCTTACCCGGAAACGGTCGTCTCCAAAGTAGCCGGCCAGAGCTCCCAGGAATACGCCAATCAGCGTAGCAATCGTCATCGCAATGATGCCGACCAGCATCGCTACACGTGTGCCGGCAATCATACCGGCTGCCACATCCCGCCCCAGCTGATCCGTCCCGAGCCAGTGCCGGAACCGTGCCGAGGGGACTTCCTGCTCTTCTCCCGGCCCCACATAATTGGTGTTGTTTTTATCAAGCGTTGAAGCAGAATAGGGGATAGGGGCCCAG
>CAJXXJ010000069.1 GCA_913062745.1 uncultured Phaeodactylibacter sp. | reverse complement strand
ATATCGAAGTTAAGCACAATTTCCACAGTTGTTTCGCAGGCGTAGAAGATATGCGGCTTGGCTACCGAACGCTTTCCGAAGCCTTTGCCGCTGATGCCAGCTTGCACTGCGTACCAGTCTTCTTCCCCGGAAGGGGCATCCAGTTCGATATGCGTAGAGGAGGTGGTAGCCACCTCTTCCATATACTTGCTGCCGAGTTTATAAACTTTGTACACATTCGCAGCCGGCACATTGCCCCAATCCAGCCGGACTTTGTTGCCGGGCACTGTGCTTACGTTCACCTGTGGTATTTCCAGCGCGGTAAAGTCACCATTCACGGCACTTATGCGGTTGCCCCGGCGCACCCGCAGGCGCACATCCGCGGAAGCAATATTGTTCGGCACGTTCCAGTTGTAGAAGCGCTGGCTGCCGGGGATACTGTTGTCGATGGTAATCCACTGCGCACCGCTGTTGGTAGAGTATTCGAGTATGAAGGAGCCGCTGTTGCCGTAGGCATCCCAGCGTACCACCGCCGTTTCACCCGGCTCAATGGCATCGCCGCCACGGGGAAAAACCACCTCGATATCATCCGTGAGGAAGGTGTAAACGATGACGTACTCCTGAGACAGGCTAGGCACCAGATAACCGTCAATGGTCACCTGATAATTGCCCGCAGCGGGATCCTGCAGCGTCACCTGTTCCATGTTATTGATATGGTCCTGGCCGCGATAGGCCGGCTTAGTCAGGCTGTCTGCATGCGCCGCCGTGCTCAGCACCCACGGGCGGTAGGTAGCGCCAGTCGGCGTTTCCAGGCGCAGGTCGAGGTCGTTGACCAGCGCTTTGGCTGCCACCGGGGAGCCTTCCGCATCCGTCCAGTAAACCATTACGCGAAGTTCCTTCGTATTGGCAGGCACGCTAATGGTGTGGCTTTGGCGGCCTCCCTGCCCTACACTGCCGGTTTGATACCAGTTGTTGTCGATCACTTCCATAGCACGGCGTGCGTTGACGCGCCCCCAACCGAAGTCGTAGTCCGGCCCGAGCCGGCCCAGGTCGTCCGCGGTATTCAGCATGATGCCTTTGATCAGGGCTGCCGAAGGGTCCTGTTGCTGGTTCTTATCGCGGAAGCCATGTACGAGCGCTGCTGCAGTACCAGCTACGCTGGGGGACGCTGCGGAAGTACCACCGCCGGTCATCGTACCATTATCCGGGCCAGTGGTGAGGCTGCCCTGCCCGTGCCCGCTGATGTCAGGCTTGATCCGGCCATCCTCTGCCGGGCCCCGGCTG
The DNA here is from genome assembly GCA_913062745.1 of uncultured Phaeodactylibacter sp. Classification (GTDB taxonomy): domain Bacteria; phylum Bacteroidota; class Bacteroidia; order Chitinophagales; family Saprospiraceae; genus Phaeodactylibacter. Next base: position 9,614 of record CAJXXJ010000069.1, on the reverse strand, counting down.
CTGGAAGCTACGCGGTTGTCGTCATAAAATAAATTGGCTACTGCTAAGACGTTCTTGCCGGCCTTGCGCCCTCCGGTGATATTGCCGAAGCTGAAGGAGCCGTAGATGGAGCTGCAGGAAGAAAAAGCAGAGTTGCCGGCTGAGAAAAAGTGAAGCAGGTTAGGGTTATCGTATACCTGCTTGTCGATATACTGCGTGGTGCTCGTGTAGCGGCCGCCGCAGCCCTCCCCAAAGGAGGTGGACGTAATTATCGTTCCGTAGTTCTGGTAATTATCCGGTGCCTCCGTAATATGCGGATAGCCGGAGATGAAGTACAGGCGCAGGTCGCTGCCGGGAGCAAAGCCCATGTAGTCCGGATTGAGGTTGCCGGCACCGATAGCCAGGCCGGCAGTCATATCGCCGTGGGTCCCGAAGTTGGTGCCATTCGTAAGGTCGGTCAGGCGGCCCGCAAAATCAATATGGTTTACCGTGCCATCGTCACCAATCGCGATGCCCACTCCAGTGCCATCGTAGCCCAGCCCGGGCCCCTGATTGAGCATATTTACCCGGTGAGAAGACCGGCCGATGTAGCCATCCTTCTCCGGCAGCGGCTCGGGGAAAGCAACGTACTGAATGCCCGGATGACTGGACAAGTCTAATAATTCACCTTCAGGTATGCTGAGCAATAAGCGCCCTTCCCCATCTACCGTCGGGCTGTATCCTTCATCCATCAGGTCGTTCGCCAGCGTGACGGCAGCTATACTTGGCCAGGGAGTGAGTACCAGGTCCAGTATGCCGTTTTGGTAGGCATAATCGGGATAGTCGCCGGAGGCCAGTTCAGCGGAAAGCTTAAAGCTGCCTTCGTAGCCGGCCAGCCCGCGCACGCCGGGGTGCATAAACCCGGCTTCTTCCGGTATCTTCGCGAGGTAAGCAAAATTGGGGATATAGCTGAACAGCTCAATTCCTTCGTTTTCCAAATGCTGAAGCGTGTCGCCAGCCGGAATCGTAAAGAACTGCATAATCAGGTAGTAATCCCCGTGATAAAGGAAAGGGTCGAAAATGGAATCATTCTCGGAAGAGGGTAGGGACATGGCGTTGGAGGGGACTTCGCCAGCTTTAAAGCCAACATCGTAATCCTGCGTGTATATCCAAAGTGGAAACAGCAGTAACAGGCTACTGGAGAGTAGACGGTACTTCATAAGTTTTGTGCATATTTGTTAGTTGCCCTTCCGGACAGCTGCGGGCATTATTGCCCTTCGCTGCACCATTCAGGCTGAGTTCTCATTTCTTGTAACTAGTTCCCCCTTCCAAACGGAAGAAGATGCAATTGCAGAAATGCCTCCAGGCTTTTTTTTCTCTTTTGTGCCGTCGTGTTGTTGCTGTGTAGTGTCGGTTCGACCCGGTATAAATGGCTCGGGTAAGTGAAGTCGTGAGGTGGTAAGTACTAAAAAGCCGTCGTTCGCTCTTTATGATGACAAAAATAGGCTTTTTTAGATAAAAATCAAATTACCATTCACAAATATTATTTCAATTCAAATATATTCACTTCCAACCTTCCACGCAAGAGCAAAGTAATTTTTTGCTCATTTCACGACCAATCGGCAGGTCTTTTGACCCTCAACCGACCGTAACTGCAAATAATATATTCCGGCGGGAAGCCCCGTAATCATTAGCTTCACCTGATTTATGCCTTCAATTTGCGGAACTTGTTCTTCCCGTACCACGCGCCCGAACGCATCGACCAGCAACAGCTGTGCCTGCGCATCCGGAGCGCCGGCTTTCCATGCTGCCTGCAGCTGCCCCGTGGATACCGGGTTGGGCCAGGCTGTAAATTCAGCAGTGGATACGAGTCCTGGCCTGCGCTTCAGAGACAGAGCAGGCGCTGCCAAGTTTACGGTATAATCTTCCACTTCACCCCAGGTAAATGAACCACAGGGTTCTCCTCCGTTGCTCCATCGCATTTGTACCCGCATCCGCACTGGCCCGGGCACCACTTGCTCCGGCCAGATAATGTTAGCAGCTACTTCTCCGACCGCTGGCCCTTGCTGCAGAACAGTCTCCGCCCCCTCAAACTGGCCATCTCGGTCGAAATCAACCCAAACCGTCCAATACTCCGGCAACATATTGCTGGCATAACCGGGAATCAACACGATGCTGCTGGTATCGCCCGCTGTGGCGGAAAGCGGAATCATGGTCCGATCTGCGTAGCCGCCGTTGTTGCCCGAAGGGAAAGCAGTGCCGTCCCAACGGATTCCCTCAATCCATTCCAGCGAAGTACTTTGCCCATGGCTTTCGCAGTACTCCGGTGCCGCACTGCTGCCAATCTTTATCAGAAAATCCTCTGACTCGCCGTACAGGATATCCCCACAGGCTTGCGGAGTGTAACCAAAAGACTGACTAATCCTCAGCCGCCGGTAACCCGGGAAAAGGCTATCGGGCACGCTGATCATCAGTTGCAGGCTATCGCCCTGCTCTACGTTTTTTGCGAAAAGCTCTTCTTCCTCAGAAAAATCCCCGTCTGCATCCCAATCGGCCCAGCCGCGCCAGTGGAGCGTAAAGGGTGAATTGGCAAAACCGGGCAGCAGCACCAAACTATAAGACTGCCCGGCTTCCAGCGGGAAGACACCACCGGTAGAGTCGGTATGGTCCGTATATCCTTCGCTGCCCTGCCCGCTTTGGTAGTAAAGGGTATCGAGCCGCAGGGATTCAATCCAGTTGTAGGTATTGTACTGTACTTCAGGAGTACAATATACAGCGGAGCCCCCCATAGACGGCGGCACCCAACTGCTGCTAACCAGACAGCCCGCCGCATCGGTCAGTGTAAGCGCATAGCTTTCGCCCGGCTGCGGATGAAGGGTGTCCGCCTGAGTGCCGTTGCTCCACTGAAAGCTGTAGGGCGGGCTGCCTCCGCTGCCGGCCGCCAGCAGCAGGTTCTGGAATGGCAAAAAGGTGATTTGGGCGGATAGCGGTGAGGTGGCGCTCACATAAGCAGTGGCGGTTGAAACGCAGCCGTTATCGTCTGTTACCGTCAGGCTGTAGGTGCCTGCCGGCAGGTTGGATAAAGCAGGGGCGCCGCTGCCGGTGCTCCATTCGTACTCATAGGGAGGCTGTCCGCCGCTGATTTCTGCTATCAGTTGCCCGTCCTTGCTGCCGGCGCAGGTGGAAGGCAATGCGAGCAACATTACTTCCATACCCTCGGCTTCCGGGATAGTAAAGGCGCGGGTGTGCTGGCAGGAGGACGCATCCGTTACTGTCAGGGTGTATTGCCCCGGCGGGAGGGCGAGCCCGGCCGCTCCGCTCAAACTATTGCTCCAGGCGTACTGATAGGGCGGCGTGCCTCCGGATGCCTCTACGCTTACCTGGCCCAGGGCGGCACCACCGCAAACTGCGGGGCTGACCTGCAGGCTGCTGCTTACCGGCTCCGGTGCAGCGATGGTAATGGAAGAACTTACAGCTTGCGTACCATCTGATACGGTCAGGCTGTACTGCCCGGCCGGCAACTGGGTGATCTGATCTTGCGTGCCGCCATTACTCCAGTTGAACGAGTAGTTGCCGGTACCCCCGGAAACGGAAGCTGCCGCCCAGCCATCTGCAGCGTTGTAGCAAGATACAGAAGAGCTCCCTTCCAGGCTCAGTTGCAGCGGGCTGTGCTGGCCCGACTCCAGGCAGAAAGAGCTGCTTGCCATCCCCCCGAAGTTACCGTCCGATGCCAGCAACTGGCCCTCGCCATCTCTAAGCTGGTACTGCCCGGCCCCGAAGGTACAGCACAGTCCATCGTGCCCGGCGTCTTTGATGTCAAAAGTAAAACAGCCGGCGGGCAGGCAGAGGGGAATATTCAAGGCTTGATGTGCCAAGGCCGGCGGATAGGGGCCGCCGGTATACAGCCGCTGGCCTTCTTCGCTCGTGATGGACCAGGATACCTCCCCGGGCTTTGCGTCGAGCTGCAATTCCAGCTGCAAAGCTGACTGGCAGCCTTCCGGATCATAGTACTGTGCAAATGCGCGGGGGCTGGCCAACCCGCCTACACCTACTGCCTGCACACTGTACCAGTTGCCTGCTCCGGAAAGCGGCAGCGGATACTGCAGGGCGCTGGTGCTGCCGATTTTCTCCATAAACTGATCGCCTAGCCGGTATACCTGGTATTCCTGGGCTCCCGGCACCGCTTCCCACAACAGCCGGGCACTCCCTGGCTGTGATGCAATGCGAAAGCCCGGGCTTGGCATCACGGAACATGCGGTGCTGTAGGCCTGTCCCCCTGCTGCCGACAGCCGAAATACTACACTGCCGTTTAACTCATCGGGCACTGTCCATAGCCAGGACCGAAGGTGAGCGGGAATCTGAGACGCTACGAGCACCCAGTTGGCGGTACCTTCTTTACGATAGTGAAGCTGAAAGGGGCCTTCTGTTCCCAGGGCTTCCCATTGTACTACGCTGGGCTGGCCGGGCTCCAGCCGGACATCTGCATTAGGATAACGGATAGCCAGCCCTTCAGCCTGATGGGACCAGGCAATGACAAATGACTGGGGCCCTTGCGGAACCCAGTGGCCCCGTACCTGTACGCTGTACCAGCCCGGTTTGGGAGCATGCAGTACCACCTGTTCGGCATTATTCAGCCGGTCCGTACCGGGTTCCGCTTCCGCTAAAATGGCACTGGCCTGTCCCTCGGTTTTCAGGACCAGTGGCTGGTGCAACTGGCCATCCGGCCCTATCACCTCCAGGTCCAGGTCATTGACCAATGCTTTGCCGGCAACCGGCAGGCCTGCTTTGTCATGCCAGTACAGCATAATTTTGGATTGCCCGGCTTCCTCCGGGACATAGACGGCAAAGGTTTTTAGCTGCCCATGTTGCAGGCTGCCGCGGAAGAACTGCTCCTCTTCGATTATTTCCACGGCCGCCTGCGCATCCGCCATACCCCAGCCGGACTCAAAATCCGGGCCGGGCCGGCCACAGTCGCGCGCCGAAACCAGTAAAGCCGATTTTAGGATATCACTGTAGGGCAGCTCGCCGTATACCTCTTCGTAAGCTTGTGACATAACTGCCAGTATGCCTGCTACTGCCGGAGCGGCTGCTGATGTACCGGAACCCTGCCGGTAGCCGAAAGGAGGCTGCAGCGTAAGGTTTCCGGTTCCAACCGCTACAATATCCGGCTTAAGGCGCCCGTCCTCTGTAGGGCCCACGCTGCTGGAGCCGACTAAAGCCCCCTGTGTATTGCTGTTGCCAACCGTTACGCTGACCTTGGAGGTTTTCCGCCCACCGGTGATGTTTCCGTAGTACTGCCCGTTGCCGCCAAAGATGTGCCCGTAGGTGGCACTGCAATTGTTGTAGCGGTCGTTGCCGGCGGAGAAACAGTGCAACAGATAGGGTGTTGTTTCCAGCTGCTGGTCGATCAAGCTTGCGGAGTAGGTATATACTCCGCCACAGCCATCACCGTAGGAGGTGGATGTAATCCGGCTACCGTACTCCTGGAAACGGCTGATGGCTTGGTTGATATGCGCATAACCAATAATGCTCGACAGGTGCACCTCCACGGCCGGGGCTACGCCTTGCCCTCTGGGAGAGATATTTCCCGCAGCGCTGCTTACCCCCATCGTGAGAGCAGCGTGCGCCGCACCAAAGTCCTGGCCCGGAAATTCCAGTACCCGGCCTTTCAGGTCCGGATGCCGGGGGAAACCATCGTCGGCGATAGACAGGATCTGACCGCTGCCATCGTATTGCCCTGCTTCCTGCCAGGGCGCCAGCTGTAGCATGGCATTGCCGATAAGCCCTTCGGGCTGCGGTTCGGGCTCCGGTGGCTCCACAAACATTACCGCCGGGTGGGCTGCAACTTCAGGTATACGTTCATATGGCAAGCGCAGTTGCAGGGCACCTTCTACGATTTGGCCTTCAAGGCCAAACGCCTGACGGACCTCCCGCTGCAGCACATCCGGGTTCAGGCCAGGCATTGGCACCAGAAGTACCTCCTGATCACTTCGGGAGGCTGCAGCCAATTTCACAGATGGGCTCAGCTTCCAGGAAGCCTGCAGCGGCAGAAGGGCCAGTCCGGAAGTTTCCAAAGGCAGTAAAGACAATGGCATGGATACGAAATAGGCGCGCTCGGGCAGGAAGCCGAGCATCTGCATGCCTAAGGCTTTTAATTCGGAAAACACAGGTGATGCCGGAGGTGCATCTGTGAGAAGTATGGCGTAAACCTGCCCCTGGCAGGTATAAGGCAACCAATCCGCTTGCTGTGCAAACTGTTGGCTGATGCGGGTTAACTCAGTTGGGGTTAATGTCTCCCCCTTCAGATGCAGGGGGTAAGTGGTTTGTCCGTAGCCAGCAAGGTACAGCCCTGCCAGCAACAGGATTAGGGCATATTTGCTCATGTGTTGCAGGGTGTTTTGTGTCTATCATTGCTTTGAAGGCAGCTCTTAAACAAGGCTTCCTTTACCAATGTTTGGGTTACTTAAGTGTAGAATTAGCGGTCTGTCTAAGCTAATGTTTCCGGTCGCTTCCGGCGGTTTTAAACCGGGCCTCCATCAACCAAAAAACACCACTTCACGGTCCTTTTCCTTTTCGAAATCAGTCTCCCTCACGTTCGTAATCAAGCTTGCAAACAAAGTAAAAGCTATTTTCATTAAAAACACACCCATATAAATGTAATATATATGTAGCTTTTATCAAAATGTCCCGTGTGATATCCTCCTTTTTGCCGAAAGGCATAGTACTCCCGGCAGAAGCGGACACTTTTGCGACAGATAGCGGGGAGTATTTGCAGGCAGCTTATTTATTAGCTTTGGGCAGCAGGCATCGCGGCCTGTACGCGCTTGACCAGCCCACCCACGGTAAGCCCCTGTACGATAATAGAAAAGATGACGACGATATAAGTAATGGTAAGCAGCGGAGCGCGGCTCATGTAGTCGGCCAGCGAAAGTGCCAGCGCAATAGATATCCCTCCACGCAAACCGCCCCAAGTCATGATAAGATTGGTTTTTGGGAAAAAGTCCAGGCGCTCCCGGAACAGCCGGATGGGCAGAAAGAGAGCAGCAGCCCGGCATAGCAGCACCAGAGGAATAGCCAGAAAGCCTGCAATGATGTAAACGGATTCAAATTCCAGGATAACGATTTCCAGGCCGATAAGTATGAATAGCACTGCGTTGAAGAGCACGTCCATCAGCTCCCAGAACTTATCGATGTAACGCTCTGTGGTTTCCGACATAGAGGAAGTGCGGAAGCGCTTATGCCCTACTGCCAGGCCGGCCACCACCATGGCCAGCGGGCCGGAAAAGTGCAGGCTGCTGGCCAACAGGTAGCCGCCCATAACCAGCGCGAGCGTGATGATGACCTCCACTTCATAATCATCAATGGTACGCATCATGTAGTAAGCAATAGCACCCAGCGCCAGGCCCAGAATGACGCCACCGCCTACTTCTTCGGCGAAGAGCAGGGCGACTTCTGATGCCTCAAAATTGCCTGCGCCGGCCTGTGCCAGCTGATAGATGGTAATGAAAACCACCACACCAATACCATCATTGAAGAGGCTTTCCCCAACGATTTTCGTCTCCAGGCTCTTCGGCACGCCGGCCTGCTTCAGAATACCCAGTACCGCTATCGGGTCCGTGGGGGAAATCATAGCACCGAACAACAGGCAGTGCAAAAAGGGTATAGCTATACCGAGGGCATTGAACAGATAGTAAGAAAGGCCTGCAACCAGAAAAGTGGAAGTGACTACCCCGAGCGTTGCAAAGAGGATGATGGGCCAGCGCATGCTTTTAAGCTTCCCAAAGTCGACATGCAGGGCACCGGCAAAGAGCAGGAAGCTCAGCATCCCTTCCATCAGCAGCTTGTGGAAATCGATCTGCTCCACCAGCGATTTCTCCATTTCAAACAAGGCCGGATAAATCTGGCTCACGCCCATGGCCAACAGGGAGAAGACGAGGGAAATGACCATCAGCCCGATAGTAACGGGCAGTTTCAGGAAACGTACATTGATGTAGCCGAACAGCGCGGCGAAAACAATGAGGATGGTTACGATGGTAAGCAGGTCCATAGGTGTGGTTCTTGGTTTTGCTGCGGCAAATATAGGGTAAAGCACAAAAAAGCCGCGCAGAAATTCCACGCGGCAGAAAGGTTTCCAGGATTATAATTGTTTATTTTCTCATGGTACGGTGCTTTTAAGACGGCTACAGCCCGGCAGGTCACAGCTAACTGCTAAAAAAAGTTTTACCTTCGGCATCCAATTTTGAGTTTTTGCCTGTCCCGGTGCCTTTCGGCGAAAAGGACGGAGGGCAGGCGGTTCCTTATTACTGGCCAGCACAAATTATTGCTGATGGACTTCACCCGATATCCCAAGGTAGAACTGCATTTGCACCTGGACTGCTCCATAAGTTATGCGGCTGCCCGTGCGCTGCAACCCGGGCTTAGCGAGCAAGCCTACCGGGAGCGATTCGTCGCTCCGGCCAAATGCCGTGACCTTACCGACTTCCTGGCGAGGGCGCAGGCAGGCGTTAATTTGCTACAAAGCAGGCAGGCGCTGTCCGTCACGGCCCGGGAGCTCATGCGGCTGCTGGCGGAAGATGGCGTGATTTATGCTGAAATCCGCTTTGCTCCCCTATTGCACACCCGCAAGGGGTTGTCCGGGCAGGAAGTAGTGGATACGGTCCTGCAGGCCTTGCAGGATAGCCCTCAGGCCGGACAAGTCCAAACTCAGCTGATCCTTTGTACGCTGCGCAGTTTCTCAGAAGCGCAGGGCGTAGCAACAGCACAGCTGGCAGAGCAATACCACGGGCAGGGCGTGTGTGGTTACGATATTGCCGGTGATGAAGCCAGCTATCCGCTCGAACCGCATGTGGCAGGCTTTCACTACGCATACCGTGCCGGCATTCCGTCCACTGCCCACGCAGGAGAGGCGCGCGGGCCAGAAAGTGTAAGGCAAAGCCTGCGGGAGCTGCAGCTGCAACGCATTGGCCATGGTGTGCGGATATCGGAGTCAGAAGAAGTTTATCAGCAAGTCCGGCGGTCCGGCATTCATCTGGAGGTGTGTCCGACCAGCAATATTCAGACCGATATTTACGAAAGCATGGAGCAGCATGCAATCAACCGGCTGTACCGGGACGGCTTCCCGCTCAGTGTAAATACGGATGGCCGCTCGCTCTGTGGCGTAAGCCTCACGGACGAATACCGGAAGCTGCAGCAGGCCTTCGGCTGGGGGCAGGAAGAGTTGTTGCGCTGCAACCTGTACGCCGTGGACGCTGCTTTTACGGACGACGCGACCAAGGACCGGCTCCGGCAACAACTGCGGGAAGGGTGGGCAAAATGATTGTCGTTTCCGGTTCATGATTAACATGCTACGGTTCAGCCCCGCCAAACGACAGCTCAGGGAAAAACAGTGGAAAAGCGAATACAAGGAGGTGACCTTTGAACTATCAAAGAACGAATAACACCTCAATCATGAAAATCGTATCACTCACTATTGCTTTACTGCTTATTTTATCCGGCCTTGCTTTTGCTCAACCCGTACAGACCATCAAGGGTACGGTAGTAGATCAGCAATCCGAAATACCGATTATCGGAGCTACGGTGGAACTTACCTCCGCCGACCCGGTACGGGGCGCCGTCACGGACCTGGATGGCCGCTTCGCTATCAGTGGAGTGCCGGT
>CAJXXJ010000068.1 GCA_913062745.1 uncultured Phaeodactylibacter sp. | reverse complement strand
CGGGAACATCCGCCTTGATTAGCCTCAAAATTCGCTCCCACTCAACCCATAAATTAACACTTGACAGACCACTAGGCCAATCTTTTACGGAAACACTACAGGTAGGCAAAGTGTATGAGTTGGCTTTCCAGCTCTACATTCCTACTCAATCAGGCGACCTTGACATGCCCCACCAAATTGGACTGGCGCTCTACCCAAAGCCTGTCTATAATTCCAATAGCGGCATGTTGCGGTCTGCCGGTTTCCTGGTAGATACGGTCATCTATAACCAATGGTACCGGGTCAGCTGGCGGATTCGGCCTGTTTGTGAACTATCCTATCTGGCACTTGGCGTTTTCCGCACAGCAGACTGGCCGAGGGTGCACCGATCTGAGTTTCACCAAAAGTTCTATGTGGACGATCTGTCTGTCAAAGCAGTAGATGCGCAACCAACCGATAGTGTTACGGTATTCTGCCATCCACCGGACTGGGAGGAGCGGGTTGAGATGCCCCAAATGGAAACCGTACAATGCTATTTTGCTTCCGGTGACAGCACGCTGGGTCCGGGAGCCCGGCTTAAGCTCGATCAGTTTGCAGACTGGGCGAGGAAGCACCCCGAAGCGACCTTCCTAGTCAGCGGCCACACGGACAGCATCGGAAGCCGTCATCAGGCGTTATCCCGCGCCCGGATTACGAGTGTCCTGGAGTATTTAAAAACGATACACCGCATTCCCGTCCTGCGATTCCTTACCGTTCCGGAAGGCGATCAAAGGCACCAAAGCTCGAACGTTACCGAATCAGGGCGCCGACAGAACCGGCGGGGGGAAATCCGGCAAACTAATTTCGAACTCCCCATGCTGGTTTACCGACACGCGCTGGAAGCCGTTCAGCTTGAGGACCACAAACTTGCCCTCCAAACGCTCAGCAAATGGCTCAACCTGACCCCGCAGACTTCCAAAATCCTATTGCTATTCGACCCTCGCATGCTTCCCTTACGGGAAAAAGCGGGCTGGCAACTGCTTGAGCAAAAGGTCCGAAAAAGCTACGCCGAATTCTCCCAGCCAGCGCAATCTTTCCTGATCGACTCTCTCTGGGCGGAGGATCAACGGTACCGCACCCTAAAGTACTATGTCGAAAACCTAGCCGTCTACCTCCCCAAAGTAGATGAAGGGGTGTCCTTTTGGGATGTCAACTTCCCACCGCCTGGCGACGAGCAAATGCAGGAGCTTGACCGCCTGCACTATGAACACTTGTTAAGGTTGATCGACACTACCTCCTGGCCGCGTACCTCCGACATCGGAGAGCGGCAGGCCAAAGCGGTGTTCTTACTCATCAGCCACACGATGGAGGAAGCAACCATCGCCCACTTCGTCCCCCTCCTCAAAAGGAGCTGCCTGGCAGGAGAAGCTCCCTGGCTTTACTATGCTACACTTTACGACCGGCTACAGGTGATCCGAGGCTGGCCACAGCGGTACGCCACGCAGATGAACACGAGCACTTCAGTCCCCACCTATTTCCCTGTGGAAGAGGCTGCCCGGGTCAATGAATGGCGGCAGGAGCTGGGATTGAGCCGTTTGCGTGATTTTGAGTGATTTCATAACCCAGCAGTGCCCCTGACAATTACTTTCCATTTAGACACTATTGGGGAAAGATGCCCTCTTCAGTTAGCTTTGGAAGTTTATTCTAAGGAGCTTGGTAATATAATGTTACTTCTATAAAGTGAACGATGTTTCCTCAGGCCAAGCAAGCTCAAATAAGGCTTTGTTTAATCGCCTGTTGAACATCTGTATTGGGGTAATCAAGCGTATACAAAAAGTCGTCCGAGTTGTATTCAGCAATGGTCAGGCAACCGGTTTGAAAAAGCAAGGGGATCGGATCCAATCGTGTAATCTCAAATGCTGACAACATCATTTGAGAAACTTCAAACGGTACATGCTCATCAAGCCTCCGCTTGCCCATTTCCTTTATCAGCGGAAATGGTAGTTTCCTCTCAGACCAAAAACTTCGATATACTCCACCACTTTCCAAAAAGCGTAGGATTGAATAAGGATTGTAAAGCTTTTCTTTATGACCCCAGGAATAGCCGTTGTACCATCGCCGGACTTTTTCTTTATCCTCGGCTTCAAGAGGTTTTTCAAAATAATGCTCTAATTCCTTCTGTGTAAAACCGATCAGGTGGTGGGTATTTTTGGAAAAGGAAAGGTCTAGTAAATTATTCAGAGACGATGAGAACACGTTGTTCCTGTTGAGAAAGGTAGTTCCTGTGAAAAACACCATTTCAAAATAAGAACCGGAATCTTTGACAAAAGAAAATAGCTCCAAAATAGCAGCTTGGTTGGCTTCAGCAAGTTCGGGCTCGTCAAGATGATCAATTATTGGTTTGTCATAGTCATCAACCAGTAAGACTACTTTTTTGCCATACTTCTCGTAGGTTGCTTCCACCAAGTCGTTAAGCAAATAAAAGAAAGAGCTTTGGCTGGCTTCAATGCCTAAATCCCGGCTAATCGCCTCAATACCTTCTCGTATAGCAGTCTTGATATCTTTGTTTCCATAACTGAAATCTGCAAATTTCAGCAAAATAACTGGTCGCCGCATTTGCTCCCAATCCCATTGATCCTCTATCCATAACCCTTTAAACAGTTCACGGTTACCACTGTAAAGCTCTTTTATCGTTGACATCATCAGGCTCTTACCGAAGCCCAAAGGCCGATAAAATAGATTATAAACGCCTTGCGTAATAACCTCATAAATACCGGCTGTCTTATCCACATAAACATAGCCGCCTTCGCGCAGCTCCCGAAAATCCTGTATGCCAATTGGATACTTCATACGTTCAAAGATAAGAAATTAATGCCGCTACTACCCGAGATTTACCTCCCAACTCCTCCCTCACTTCCATCAGGGCAAACCCTGGTGAAGTTACCCCTTTTTCTACCGGCCAGGAGGACAAAAAAGTTCCCGGCAGTACGGAATTCGCCGTGGCTTACTTTACAGGTACTCTACAAGTTTTCCGTATTTTTAGAGCAGAAACCTTCACTATTATGAAAAAACTACATCTCCCATTACTGATACTCGCCTTTCTGTCCGTGCTCTCTTACCGAAGTTTATTGGCTCAGATCACCATTATTGGGCAGATGCCCGCCGACTATCCCTTTCAAAAGATTCTCTACACCAATGCAGGCGAATTCGAGCTGCCCCGAGCTTACGATACGCTTTTGTTGAAAAAGCAGTCCTTCCGACTGAGCCTTCCGGCTGAAAAGATGCGGGCGGTAACTATCGGGTTGCCGCAGGAGTACGCCCCCCAACCCAGGCAGTACCACACCTTTTACCTTTATCCCGGCGATAGCATCCAACTGGATTTTCAGTATATCCCTGGCAGCCGGGAGCTTAAAATGAGGGCGCAAGGCCCCAACGCGGCGGGCTACGAAGCCCGGGCAGCTTTCGACCGGCAGTTTTCTCCTCCGATCCGGTTTTTGCAGCAGTTTTATGACCTTCAGCCCACACTCCCAAATTTGCGAGATACCATTATTGCCAAAATTGAATCCATCCTTCTACCTTACGACAGTTTGCTGCTCAGGAATGAGATCGATACCGCTTTTCACAGGATAGTAAGTGCGCACTTCCGGGAATATATCTGCCAGAGCCTGATCAGCGATTTGCACGATAAGCGGTGGGGAAAATTTGGCCAGGGGCTGGCACCGGCAAGAAGAGACCGGCTTGCCGAACAGCTTATCCAGTACGGAAAGCCGGCTGAGGACTCCCCTTTTCGGGATGCAGCCTATGCCTTCCGGCGCATTAGCCGCCTGCGCTACGAGCGGCTCCGGGCGCTGCAGCTGGAGGATTATGCGGAACTGCCAGATACCATGGTGGAAGCCGGTGGGCAGGCTTACCACATCCCGGCAAAATATGCTTCCACGCTTTGGGAACCCAACGACACGCTGCGGGAGTATTTGCTCGCCCGCTACCTGCATTTTTCCTACTCCTCGCTGATCGGCCCGGAATTCGACGGTACGCGGGAACCGGTACTGGCGTATTTTAAAACACAGTACCCAGCCAGCCGATACCTTTCAGCAATACGGGCAGAACGGCAGGAGAACCCCGCCCGCTACGCTCAGCTGGACCAGACGCCCGATCCACCCCCGCCCGCCCCGCACTACCGCGGCTGGAAACCCAGTATTATCGATGATGCGGGCACCATGACCGACTTCACCTTCGTACACAAGGGTGTCGATCTGAATATCGGTAAATACTATGTAGACATCTGGGCGACCTGGTGCCGCCCCTGCCTGCAGGCCTTCGCCCACAACGCCCCTACCGACAGCCTGCTCGATGCCCGCGGCTTTAGCCGGCTCTACATCTCCATCGACGACCCAGACCGCTCCTACAGTCAGTGGGTAGAGACAATTGACCGCTACCGCCTCGGCGGGCGGCACGTTCTGGCCGGAAGCCGGTTGAAAGAATGGCTGTTCGACCGGTTTTACAATGGCGCAGCAATTAAACTGCCCCGTTATCTGATATTGGTAGATGGTGAGGTCGTCCATGCCCACGCTGCGGGACCGGAGGACAGGAAGGCCTTGGCCGAACAACTCGATGGCTTATAAAATCAGGTATAAGCCTCCCGCCACGCCTTCTTCGCCTGCTGGTAAGCCTCGTCTTCCCGCACCGCATCCCAGGCCGCTTTATAGATTTGGGCTGCGGCCGCTTTCTCCGGGTCCTCCGCCTCCGAGGGCTTCACTTCGCCGCCTTCGCCGTACTTCCTGCCGTCCGGGTATTTGGCGTAGCGGCGGGCACGGGTAAAGCCCATCTGCAAAAATTTGCGGGCCACATCCATCCCCGGAAAGTCACCGGCTGACCGGTAGGCTTCGTAGCGTTCCCGGATGGCTTCAACGGCAGCGCGGGCGGCTGCTTCGTCTTTAAACTGCCAGTGCGGCTGTATCTCGCTTTTGTACGGCTCAGCGTGCCATACGCCGTATTCGCCACGGCCGATGCGGTAGGCTGCGGGGTTTTCGCGCAAATTGATGCCGTCGAAAGGGTGGTCCTGCATACTTTTTGAAGGAGAAACGAGCCGAAAACAGGGAAGTTCGTAGCTGCAAAATTAAGTAAAAGCTTAAGCAGGCCAACGTAAGGTTAAGGCTTATCCCGCTTTCGGCCTATCCGGTGAGGAGGCTGTATTTTCCGCTCAATCAACATCACCAATCCTGCTATGAAAACGAATACCATACTCTTTCTCTCGCTCGTGTTGCTCAGCAGCTGCAGCAGCAGCCTGGTTTACAGCCCTGCGGTCAGCTTACCGTTCCGGCCGCTTTCGGAAAACCAGATTGACCTGCAGGGCAGTGCTGAGCTTTTACCGGAGGCCCGCCCATCTCAGAGCAGAGGATGGGCTGTGCCGGGTATCAGCGGGCAGCTGACTTATGGCTTTTCGGATCGGCTGGCATTGGGAATACGCGCCTGGGGCGATATGAGCTACGGAAATCCGACCTTTCGCAGTGGCTTCAGCCTCAATGCTCAGTACCATTGGGAGCGCATCCCGGGCCGGCACTTGTATCTGCTGCCGCGAGCGGGTATTGTGCTGAATGGCAGCTGGATACGTGGCTACGGGCTAAGCACTTCCGTGGTTTGGCAAAGAAAGGTTTCTAATACCATGGGCTATTATTACGGCGCTGGCGCTGCTTTTGGCCACGCCGCTTTACGCAGTTTTGAAAACTACGCCAATGTTCGCCGCCCACCGATGGGCTTTGCCGGGCTCGCTCACATTGGCGTTCAGTGGGCTTTCGCCAAAAAGGCATACCTCAATCTGGAGGCCAGCCCAATATTTCTTCTCAACACTTATGACCAGGAAAGTTGGCTATTGCTGTCGCCGCAGTTGAGTATTGGGTACACTTTTGGGCCGCACTAAAATTTCCCTCCGCTGTTATCCTAAAAATTGCAGCTGCGTTTACTATTTTGCGCACAGCCATAACCAAATTTTTACCACATGAAGCCGATCAAAATCGTCAAAAACCGCTCTGACATCGGAGCGGGCACCCGGGGTTCCGATATGGGCATCGATGCCCTCGAAATTGCGGCCATCAATGCCGGCAATAACTACTTCAAGCAATTCCCATTTCTCGACGTCCCCACGCACAATGAATCGGTCTACGATAAAGTACGCGTAAGATTTGCCAAGCGCATCACCCACGTAGCCGAGCAGTGCCAGCGCGTATCGGATGCCGTAAAGGGCTGTATGGACGACGGCTTCTTCCCCATTGTCTTGTCCGGCGACCACTCCTCTGCCCTCGGCACCATCAGCGGGGTGAAAGCGCACGCACCGGAAAAGCGCCTCGGCGTCGTCTGGATCGATGCCCACGCCGACCTGCACTCCCCCTACACCACCCCCTCCGGCAATGTGCACGGTATGCCTCTGGCGGCAGCTATCGGGCTGGATAATATGGAATACCGGGCTAACGAAGTGACCAAAGTAACCGTGGAACAGTGGGAACGGCTGAAAAACATCGGCACTCCCGGGCAAAAACTCCGGCCGGAAGACTTAATCTTCTTCGGCGTACGCGATACGGAGCCGGCCGAAGACATGCTGATCGACACCTTGGGTATCCGCAATTACAAAGTGGAAGAAATCCGTTTCCGGGGGCTGCAAAAATGCCTGCAGGAAGCCCTGGATCAGCTTAGCGAATGCGATCATATCTACATCTCCTTTGACGTGGACAGCCTGGATTGTGACCTCATCTCCAGAGGCACCGGCACGCCGGTCTCCAAGGGCTTTGACCCGGCAGAGGTGGAAAGCATCATCAACTGGCTGATCGAGTCAGAAAAAGTAGCCTGCCTGGAAGTCACCGAAATCAACCCGCTGCTCGATAATCAGGGTAACAAGATGGCCGAGACGGCCTTTCAGGTGCTCGATGCAGTTACCGCCCGGCTGGTGCCCAGTGCGATGGGAGCATCATAACAACCCACAGCTGCTTCACGGGGCCTGAAGGTGGATAAGTGTTAATTTTCGTCAATCCGGCAAATAAAAAACAGCCGGCCCGTTTTATGAAAAACTAAAGTCCAACAACTTAAGATTTGTGAAATTATGGCGCAGCTATTTTTTTAGCGCGCAAGTCTCGGATCCCAGACGCTGAAGGTCTGGACTGTAAGCCCGACATTTATCGTCGGGGGCAAAAAACGTAGGCGATGCCTACACGAAGCGTGGGGTAAGGGGCCCCACGGTGAAGTCGGCGAGGCTTTTTAACGCAGCGAGATGGAAAAAGAGCAAGTCAGAAATCACAAATCTTGGGTTGGCGGACTATAAAACCGCTTAACTGCGTTCCTCCACCGGTTCCGCTTCGGCGGGGGGCTCCTCCTCTCCGCCGTAGTGCAGGTCCGTACTGGAAAAAGTAGTACCAAAAGTATCAGACAGTTTGGCCACCTGCTCCATCGCATCAAGCATCTGCGCCTCGGTCAGCTCGCGCAGTGGGTGGGTGAAAACGCTGACTACAAAACCGTCGTAGAGGCTGTACTTGGCATCAAGGGCAGAGCGGAAATTGGCGCGCAGCATTTTCTCCAGCAGCTCCGGGCCGATCTGCTTCTCTTCGATGATGGGCGTGAAGATACGCATGCGGTTGTTCTCTTCGTCGGTAATGAACAGCAGGATATGCTCGCGGATGTGCACCAGCCAGGCACCATCCTCGCCTTCGGTCATGATTTCCTGCTGCCGGAAGATTTTGGTGATTTTTTTGTTGGTCATGCCGCGCTGCGCGCTCAGGGACAGCGGCAGTAAAAACATAGCGAGAAACAGATAGGGGAGGTAAAGTCGCATGGTCCTTTTAATTAGGTATAACGCGGGAAGGGGAAAAATGATATGCTCTCCTGCACGGAAACAAGCTTGCGGAGCATATCTTAAACGGTCTTTTGAATACACCTTCTCATCTGGCAATCTGCAATAACCGAAAGACATGCGCCCGGCCTCCCGCCCGCACCTGCAAGAAGTAAATCCCGGAGTCCAAAGTGTTTAAACCTTCAAGGCTAATCTCGTGCTCTCCTTCTGCGAGCAATAAAGTGCGCCGGTGCAATTGACGCCCGGCTGCATCGTACAGAGACCATTCGAGTTCTCCGTTTTGCTGCAGTTTGGCTCTGAGCAGCGTCCTTTCGCTTATTGGGTTGGGACCAACAGTTACCCATGAAGAGCGGCCTTCGGAGGGAGGTGCAAGGGTGTCGTTCACCGTAGTAAAAATGATAAGCTCCGGCAGCAATTCTTTAGGTGAAGGCTGATGGACACTCAGGCTATGCAGCCCTATCTGCCGGTAAATGCTGTCTTCGGCATTCTCAATGATAAAAACTACCGCATTGGAGTCTGTCTGCCATTCCTCCTGACTGATAATTTCGCGGAGGATGGGAGCGACATCCGGCGTACGCATGTTGGGGCCGCGGTAGTCATGATTCCATCCGCCCTGTAAAGGCCATACTGCATGGTTTTCGGTCCTGGGCTTGCTGCTGATGCTGTAGACCTCATAAGAGAAAGGTGGCGGATGGGGATCAGGCTGTCCCGTGATTTTCAGCGGTATAGGGTTGACTACTAACTCTGACCCTCTGGAAGAAAACTGAAGAAAGGCGGAGTCTATCTGCTCAGCATCCGTTATCTGAATATTTCTAAACCTTACCCCAAGGTAAGGTGCGTACTCCTCTCCATTGAATAAGCAGGCTCCCACAGGAGATGCTCTATTAGTATAGCTCACATAATATCCACATTCCCAGGCATCATCCTCGGGTGTTATAATAGAGTAGGATAAAGAATCTGCGCGCTGCGCTGCCAGTAAAGAACAACAGAAAACGAACAGCAGTACAGGCCCAATTTTTAATGCACCCATACTTTCAGGTTTTGATTAAGCAATTTACCACTATGGAGTTGTAGTACATATAGCCCCTGAGGAAGGTCCGCTGTTGGTATTGTATGAGTTCCATGACTAATCTTTCCGGATCGCACAGTTTTCCCATTTAACGCTACAAGCTGGTATTTTGCCTTTGGAAAATGGGTTGAAGCAGGCGCTTCAATGATTATTTTGTCAACTACGGAATGGGCCTGCAGAGGTAATCCTGAAAATATTTTTTTAACCTGAACTTCTGCTGACTGTTTGGCTTGCTCATCCGGGCTCTCAATTCCAGCAATTAGTGACCTCATATTTTCTCCATCCGAGAGCAAACAGTCTATTTTTATAGTTTGTGGTGCAGAAGTTTCATCCAGGCATGTATATATCGTTTGATTAACGACCACTTTCGTTCCACCGTTCCAGTTGTTAATGGTTACAGTGGCTGGGCTGCCGGATGCACTTATAGTATTGACCAGCGTACCGGACTGGAATACTTCTACATCCCAATCCACTCCCGTGATGGTTTCTTCTTCGAAAGCACTCGTGGAAATATCTGTAAGCTCTATCGTAACCTCATCACAGTCTTCGCTGCAAATTGTTGGGTCTGTACACCCCTCCCAGTCAGTAATTTCGTAAGTGAACTCAGGATTGACACAGGTGCCTGTAATCGTGACAAAAGTTGATGTGGTTGGATAACCTGCTGCACTGGCTGTAACGGTATAGATCCCCTTTTCGCAATAACAATGCTGAACGGGATCGGAGGAGATTTCGCTGTTGCCATCCCCAAAATTCCAGGTGACCTCTGGGTTTTCCTCCCATGGCAAGCACAGAGAGGAATTGGTCAAACAGCAAGGTGAGACACCGATATTCAGCGTAGGGTTATCACATGAAGAAGGTGGCTGTCGCAATGGGTCAGGGTCTGCAGTGGATTGACTGTTAGCCTCTAGCAAAGAGAAGCAAAGAGAAGCAAAGAGAAGCAAAGAGAAGCAAAGAGAATTTTTTCATAACGTTAAGCTTTTCATAAAAATACGTGTTTCTGGGCTATTTTCAAAGTTTTACTTAATTGTTTTGCAGCGATTTAGATTAGAAGATAAGAGTAATACCGACGACGAAGTCATGGTTTGCTCCGACTCCTATCGGAAGTTATCGGGGAAACTACTTCGTCGTCGGTATACCAGACAAGCCGCACAAAATCAAGCCGGTCATGAACAATCGCGCAGCAAAGAAGTATACCAATGAAGAGTATCGAATATGCAGCAGCAAGGTAAACCGCAGGTTAAATCTACCCGACACTGCTAAAGAAAATTTAACCCGGGCAGTCCATTCCCCCGTTCGGACTGTTCTATCTTTGAAACTTGCTGCCCTGACCAAGTGACCACCAGAACTTCAGCTTTATGCAAAAGGATATAATTAAGGGCAAGGTATACACAAAAATAGGCCGGGAAAAACGGGGTGTCCCGCAGGTAGCGGTCTCCAATGGCCTGGAAGTCGTACAAACTGCCGCAGATGGCACGTACGAGCTACCCCGCCCCGAGCAGGAAGCAGTAGTCTTCATCCGAAAACCGGCAGGCTACCGCCTTCCGCTGAATACATTCAACCAACCTCAGTTTTTCCACTTTCTGCGGCCCAACGGCAGCCCGGATGCCGCCCAGCTTAAATACGATGGCTTCGAGGCGGACGAAGAGGAGCCGGATGCCTTCGATTTTCAACTTTTCCCGGAGGAGCGCAAAGATCAGTTCCGCGCCGTATTCTTCGGTGATATACAGCCGAAGACACCCGATGATATCCGCGCGTTCCGGCAGCTTATGGTCAATCACCTTCTGGCAGAGGACATGGCGTTCTTTGTGCCGCTGGGCGACATTGCCTGGGACGGGCTGGCTCTGTACCCGGAAATTCGGGAGGCCCTGGGCAGTATCCACAAGCCCTACTTCCCGGTCTGCGGCAACCACGACATCAACCTGCGGGCCTACCAGCCCCGCTACAGCCGCGAGACCTTTCAGCGCTTTTTTGCGCCCTCCTACTACTCTTTTGACCAGGGGCAGGTGCACTTCGTCGTGCTGGATGATATTGGCTACAGCGGTTGGGATCGGGAGCGCGGCGAGAAGGGCGAAACC
>CAJXXJ010000067.1 GCA_913062745.1 uncultured Phaeodactylibacter sp. | reverse complement strand
GCAAACGTTAAAACCAATATAATTCACTAATCAAACCAAACGAACATGCGTCTGATAGTAAAATTACTGATCTTCACTTTGGCTATCGGCTCCCTTCAGTCTTGTGTTTCTAAGAAGAAATACGACGAGTTGGCCGCTGCAAAGGAAGCTACTGACCAAGCACTAGCGGAAACACAGGCTCAGCTGCAAACCCTGGAAGAGGAAAAAGCTGCTCTGGAAGAGGAGTTCCAATCTACCAAGGCGGAGCTGAACGGCAAAATTTCTGACATGGAGAGCAAGATGAACTCTATGGAAAGCCAAATGGCTCAGGTGCAGGAGAAACTGAACATGACGGAAGAGGAGCTGAACGCTCTGAAGGAAGAAATCAACGGCATCTTCGGCGCTTACGCTGACTCCGGCCTGTCTCTCGAAGAGCGCGACGGCAGCCTCTACGTAGTTACTGAAGAGGCAGTCAACTACCGCAGCGGCTCTACTGCATTGAGCGCTGATGAGCGTGCCGCTCTGGAGAAACTGGCGATGACGCTGAAGGACAACCCGGAAATCCAGCTGCAAGTCGTAGGCCACACGGATGATCAGGGCCTGATCGAAGGTGCTGCTTACCGCGACAACTGGGACCTGAGCGTTGCTCGTGCCAGCCGCGTAGTGCGCTACCTGATCAGCAAAGGTGCTAACCCGGAGCAGCTGACTATCGCTGGCCGTGGTGAAACCGTACCGGTAGGTGACAACGAAACCGCTGAAGGCCGTGCTGAAAACCGCCGTACAGTTATTCAGCCGAACCCGAACCTGGGCGGCCTGATGAAGACAGACAAGTAATCTGCATAGCAGGCTACACTCACTGTTCTAAAGGAAAAAAAGAAGCCGGGGGCGTTTGCTCCCGGCTTTTGTTTTTTGTGCCTGTTCCCAGACTACCAGACAAAAGGGTTTTAATGGATCAAAGGGATTGATTTTGCGGGCTTGCGTTCCCGCCTCAGAAATGTCCGGTAGTTTAATCTGTTCCCTACCTTCCCTCTACTATATCAAAACGGCGGTCGTACACCAACCCGGTAAAAATACCGATGGCGTTGGCATTGCCCTGCAGGTTGGAAATGATTGGGCTGGGCTGCCCGAAAGGATTGCCATTTGCAGCTGCAGCCGCATCAATACTTTCCAGGAAAGTCGCGTATTCTTCCGAAATGTGGTACAAAGTATTGATAAGCGTATCCCCTTCTTCAAAATCAAAGCCAGTACCGAATACGACGAGATTGTCATCCACAATCCCATCATCCGCAATAAAGTCCTGCTCCGGCAGGCTGTCAAGCGTATTGAGGTGTAAGGTACGGCGGTAAAAGTTGCTCGTCTCCGCAGGGTCTGTAAAGTAAGTCAGCGCACGCGCCAGGGTATCCGTGAGGTCATCCGGATATTCTACCACAACGCTGTCAATCTGCACCTTAGGCAGCAGCGTAGTCTGAGCCGTAGTTACCGTACCATTCGGGTAGGTGATCAGCAGCTCAAACTCCTCCCCGGTTTGATCAGGGACGATAGCTTCTGCGATATAATTGTATAGCTTGCCGGTCTGGGGGTTGAAAAAAAGCTGGTTGTTCAGGCGGACGGTATTTCCACCGTAGGAGACCTCCACCTCCGCTCCTTCGAGCAACAAGCCACCGGGGAAGTTCTCCAGGCTGGGCAAGTCGTCAAAGTAAGCGTCACTGCGGGTGATCAAGGCCCGGAACGGCTGCCCGGGCTCCAAATAAAACTCTACCACCGGCCGGTCATTGTAAGCCGGCAACTCAATATCTACCTCCTGCTCCAAATTGCAGGAAGCAAGCAAAGCACTGAAGACGATCAGGCTGCACGTTATTTTGGCAAGGATATGCATGGGTTAAAATTTAAAATTCCAGGTAATAGAAGGCAGAATGGGAAAGAGCGATACCTGATTGGCCGCGATACGCGTCGGCACCTCGATTGGCTGCCCGCCGGTTTCCACCTCTTCAAATTCAGGTTCTAAAAAAAGGAAAAACGCATTACGCCGGTCGTAGGCATTAACTACGCTAAAGGTCAGGTCGCTTTCTCCCCAGTCCGGGAAGAACTTCCACACCAGGCTCAGGTCCAGCCGGTGGTAGGCGGGTAAGCGGAAGTTGTTGCGCTCGCGAAAATCAGGCACCACCGCTTCAAATGGCAGGCCCTGCACATCCTGGAAAGAAAAACGCCCGGGCGGCAGCCACGTTAAATCGCCGGATCCGTATACCCAGGTCGCCGATACCGTGACGCGGTCGCTGATTTCATAGATACTCACCACCGAAACATCGTGCCGGCGGTCGTAAATCGGGCTGAAAGGGCCAAAGCCTTCCGACTCCTGTGCAAAGCGCCCATTGGGGTCCAGCGTCTCGAAGTTTTCCAGCTGCGTCCGGGCCAAGGTGTACCCTATCCAACCAGTCAGCCTGCCCTGCTTTTTCTCAATGCTTACCTCCAGTCCATACGCCCGGCCCTCCCCTACGGCGAATTCTTCTTCCAGGTTATCATTCACAAAAATCTGAGCACCGTCCACAAACTGCAGCTGACGATCCAGCCATTTGTAATAGCCCTCCACGTTCAGAAAGTAGTCTTCACTCAGGATATACGAACCGCCCAGTGCGACCTGATCGGAACGCTGCGGGGCGACCTGCTCTGTAGAGGGGTACCAGATGTCCGTCGGCAGCGTCACGCCTGCATTAGCAATTAGGTGCATGTACTGATACATGCGCGCATAGCTCGCCTTGGCGGCAAAACGGTCTGTAAATTTGTAGCGCCCGGCAAAGCGTGGTTCCAGCCCGACGTAGGTATTGCCATCGTTGCTGAAGCCGGAAAAGCGCAGCCCGGCGTTTACGCTCAGCGCTTCCGAAAAGGTAATTTCGTCAGATACGTATGCCCCGAACTCCAGGCCCGTAAAGTTTTGCCCGGCGGAGAAGCTGACCAAACCGTCCTCGCTGCCGGCCTGCAGGCGCCCTACGGTGAAAAAGTGGCGGGTAGCCATCGCCCCGAAGCGCAGCGAGTGATTGTTGTTGGGGGCGTAGTAAAAGTCGGTCTTCAGGTTGATATCCTCAATGTTGGAGCCCAGCCCGAAGGAGAAACCGGTAATCCGGTTTTCGATATTATACTGATAGTCAGAATAAGTGAAAGTAGTGTTAGCAAACAGTTTGGGGCTAAAGACATGATTCCAGCGCGCCGTGCCCGTAGCGTTGCCCCAGTCGAAGTTGAAGTCAAAGAAATCTCCGTCAAAGCCAAAAACATCCCGGCCAAAGTAGCCGCTCAGGAACAGGCGGTCTTTGTCGCTCAGCGTAAAGTTGACCTTGGCGTTGAGGTCGTAAAAATAATAGTCCGGTATTGGCGAAAAGTCCTCGCTGTCCTCATTGGCCCGGTTGACCTGTCGGGTGAGCAAGTCTACGTAAGTACGCCGGCCGGAAACGATAAAGCTGGACTTGTCTTTCTGTATCGGCCCTTCCAGCGTAAGCCGGGAGGCAATCAGGCCAATACCTCCGGAACCGGCCAGGCGCTGATTATTGCCTTCCTTCAGCTTGACATCAATGACGGAAGACAGGCGGCCGCCATACTCCGCCGGGAAGCCGCCTTTGTAGATTTTCAGGTCTTTGACCGCATCCGTATTGAAGGTGCTGAAAAAGCCAAAAAGGTGGTTTGCGTTGTAAACGACAGCTTCATCCAGAACGATCAGGTTCTGGTCCGCGCTGCCGCCCCGTACGAATAAGCCGGTACGCCCCTCGCTGCCGGATGGGATACCCGGCTTCAGCTGCACCGTTTTCAGGATGTCGCTCTCTCCCAGCAAAACCGGTATAATTTTAGCTTCGCGGGTGGAGATGGCCTCCACACTCATTTCCGTGGAATTGATTTGCTCCCGGAAAGAATTGGCCTTGACCACTACTTCGTCAAGCTGTACTCCGGAGCCCAGCTTTACATTCAGCGTAGTATCAGAGGTAAGGTACAGGGAATATTGCTGAGGCTGAAAGCCTACGTAGCTGACCACAAAGGTAAGGCTATCATTGGCAGGCACCGACAGAGAATAAAAACCATAAGGGTTAGAAGTGGTGCCCAGCCCGACTGAAGGAACCGCAGCGGTTGCCCCAATCAGGGTTTCGCCACTCTCCGCATCGGTAATAGTACCGCTGATGGTCACTTCCTGAGCCTGCAGCATTGCAGCACTTAGCAGACCAATCAGCAAAACGTAGATTCTGATCATGTGATTTGGGTAATTTCTTGGTGAAGCTAATGAGCGACCGTTGCCCCCCCTACTTTTTTCAACCAAAGGGGGCATATTCGCTACCAACACTAGATAATAACCCACCTATACAGAAAGGTTGTACGCAGCAGGCATATTCCTGGCAAAAACCAGACAATACCTCGTCTTGACTTTTCAATTACCTAAGCTACTTCCCAATTCCACATTCCCATTTCCGAATTCCTCTACTCATCCTCCTCCCGCAGTACCTCATCTTCTCCTTCCACATCCGCAGGCTTAGCGACCGGCTGCTTTACATCCTTATGCATCTCCTGATAGAGCTTGCGCTGCCGCGCCACATCCATAGCCAGGTAGACAGAGCGGCGGAAGGAAGCCGGATCGGCTTCGCACTTACCCGCCAGGTCGTAAGCGGTGCCGTGGTCCGGAGAGGTACGCACATGCGACAACCCGGCCGTGAAGTTGACGCCCGCACCGAAAGAAAGGGCTTTAAAAGGCGTGAGGCCCTGATCGTGGTACATAGCCAGTATGCCGTCAAACTTGAGGTATTGACCGGAGCCGAAGAACCCATCGGCCGGGAAGGGGCCCATGACCAGTGAGCCGGCTTTTTTCATTTCCACCACAGCCGGGCGGATAAACCTTTCTTCTTCATCACCCAGCACACCGCCGTCGCTTGCGTGAGGGTTGAGCCCCAGCACTGCAATGGCAGGCCGCTCAATGCCAAAATCCATACGCAGAGAGCGTTCCATGGCTTCCAGCTTTCGCTTGATGAGTTTTTTATCGATCGCATCCGCCACATTCCGCAGCGGGAGGTGGTTCGTAGCCAGGCCAATGCGCAGCCCTTCATTCACCATAAACATTAGGTGCTCGCCTTCGCCCAGTTCACGGGCCAGATACTCTGTATGCCCGGGGAAAGGAAACTGTGCCATCTGCATAGCCTCCTTGTTAATAGGAGCAGTGACGAGCGCATCCACCTCACCGTCCCGCATAGCCTTCACCGCTGCTTCCAGGGAACGGCCGGCGTACTGCCCGCTCAGCTCCGTAGGCTTTCCGAGGGTGATATTGACATTTTCCTGCCAGCAGTTCATCACATTGACCTTGCCTTCCTGCAGCCGGTCACCCGGGCGGACGGCGTGAAATTCAAAATCGCTTTCGATAATATTCTTGTGATAAGAGACTATTTTGGAAGAGCCATATACCACCGGTGTACAGTGCTGCAACAGCCGCTGATCAGCGAAGGTCTTGAGGATAACCTCCAGCCCGATTCCGTTGATGTCTCCTACACTTATGCCAATTTTGATTGTTTCCATACCTGAGTTTATTATTGAACAGGGCTAGCCGGCCCAAGTTATCCCCCCGCAGGTGCGCATCCTTCCCGCTTAATCGTACCTTTGCAGGGCCCGCTGCCGGGGAAAAGGCAAAAATATAAATTTTTATCACCAACTTCCACCGCCTTTTGAAAGCCAAAAAATCATACGGCCAGCACTTCCTGAACAGCCAGAATATTGCGCAGCGCATTGCCGGGAGCCTTGCCCTCGGCGGTACTGCTTACCACCGCATTGTGGAAGTAGGGCCCGGCCGCGGTATGCTGACCCAGTACCTGCTGCAGCGCCCTGAGGAGCTGATCGTCATTGAAGCCGACCGCGATATGGTCCACCATTTGCAGCAGCACTACCCGGAGCAGCTCAAAGAACGTATCGTGGAAGCGGACTTTCTCAAAGCGCCCCTCCCGGAGCTCAATCAGGGTGAGCCTTTTGGCCTGATCGGCAATTTTCCTTACAACATTTCTTCGCAGATCCTCTTCAAAATGCTGGAAGACAAAGCCTGCATCCCGGAGATGGTAGGCATGTTTCAAAAGGAAGTAGCTGAGCGCGTAGTAGCCGGGCCGGGCAGCAAAACCTACGGCGTCATCAGTGTACTCGTGCAGGCGTACTACGAGGGCGAATACCTGTTTGGGGTAGACAAAAGCAAATTTACACCGCCCCCCAAGGTACAGTCTGCGGTCATCCGCTTGACGCGAAAAGCAGACCAGGAGCTCGGCTGTGACCCTGCACTGTTCCGCACCGTAGTCAAACAAGCCTTCAGCCAGCGGCGGAAAATGCTCCGCAATACCATGAAAACCTTCCTGAAAGGCGACCCTGTGCTGGATGAGGAGTTTTTCAACAAACGGCCCGAAAAGCTGAGTGTAGCCGACTTCATAGAACTAACTCAACTCGTCGCAGAACGCAGCCCGCACTAGGCCCGGAAACTATTTCCGGCAGCATCTGTGTTATAGCGGCGTGCCATTTTCAAGACAAAACCACGGAATATGAGCTTAGAGCAAAAAGTAATGCAAGACCTCAAAACGGCCATGAAAGCTAAAGACCAGGCCGCACTGCGGAGCATCCGCGCCATCAAGGCAGCCATCCTGCTGGAGAAGACCAGCGGAGAAGGCGGCGAAATGGATGAAGCTAAAGAAATTAAGCTGTTGCAAAAGCTCGTCAAGCAGCGCAAAGACTCCCTCGAGGTGTACGAAAAGCAGGGCCGCGAAGACCTTGCGCAGACCGAGCGGGAAGAGATTGAAGTCATCGAGCGCTATCTGCCCGAGCAGATGAGCGAAGAAGAACTGCGCAAAGAAGTGAAAGCCATCATCGACGAGACCGGCGCCAGCTCCATGAAAGACATGGGCAAGGTGATGGGCATTGCCACACAGCGGTTTGCCGGCCGGGCGGAAGGCAAGGCAATTTCCGCCGCCGTAAAGGAAGAGCTGAAATAGCCTCACTGCCTGATACGCTTTACCGCTTACTGAAGAACCCGCTGCGGAACATAAGCTGCAGCGGGTTTTTTAGCAGGTGGAAAGAGGCACAAAAAGTGGGAAAACCGCTTTTCCACAAACTTTTCCACATATGTTAATATCTAGCGCCCAGTACCTGATAATCGACGTATAAAATTGCGGAAAGCAGGAACAAAGCCCCCGCCTGATGATAGACGCCGAGGCCGACCGGAATTACGCCGACGCTGTTCACGACGGTCAGGATGCCCAGTACGACCTGAACAATCAACACACTTACCAACAAGTAGGCGCCGATGCGCAGCTGACTGCTCTTAGCAGCCTTCAGTGCCCGCCATACAAACCAGATAATCAGCGCAGTAAGTACATACGCGGTGGTGCGGTGCAGGATTTGTATGAAAGCAGGCATAAAGAGGCTGCTGTCATAATTCACAAAGTTTTCCACAGTATAATTTGCTGCGTCAAGCAGCACAGGCGGTATTGATTTTCCGTTCATATCGGGCCAGGTCGGAAAGTATAAGCCCGCCTTCATGCCCGACATGATACCGCCGAGTACGATCTGCACGGCGCCCACCGCGGTGACTGCTATGGCCCCCCTTTTCAACATACGGTGTGGATTTCTCAGCGGCTGCGGCTGCACCACCTTGAGTGTGGTCCAAAACAGGTAGCTAAACAGCAGCAGCGCCAGCGACAAGTGCATCGTCAATTTATAGGCATTCACCCACGGGCGGTCTATCAGCCCGCTGGCGACCATTATCCAACCAAAGGAAGCCACGAGCGCGGCCAGCAGGAAAACAACGCCCAAACGCTTTAAAAGCGGTTTGTCCACCATTCCCCGGGCCCAGAATATAGCCAGCGGTATAGCAAAGACAAAACCCATGAGCCGGGCCCAGAGGCGGTGGATATATTCCCAGAAATAGATAAACTGGAATTCGCCCATCGTCATCCCCTCGTTGATCTTCTCGTACTGCGGTGTGGCCTTGTATTTGGCAAACTCCTGCTCCCAGGCGGCTTCGTTGAGCGGCGGCAGCGTGCCCGTTACAATTTCCCATTCGGTGATCGACAGCCCGGATCCTGTAAGGCGGGTAATGCCGCCCACAACGACCTGTACGAAAATCATGACCAGGCCCGTAATCAACCAGAGCTTGACTACAGTAGGGTACTTCTTCGGGCTTTGTCCTGTTTTCGGCTCTGCGGCCGGGCTTGCGACAGCTTCCATCTTTTCCTGCTTTTTAAGAATTTACGAGATAACAACTACTGACCGTTTTGTTTGGCCATGCCGAAGTAAACAATTGCCGGCCTGATCTTCCCTTAATGGTTTATTATAATTTTTTTTAAAACTCCCTATCATCATCAGGGGTGTGGAAATGTGGGAAAATTTGATTGTAAATTTTAGGTTAAGCCAGTGTTAACAAACGGGCCGGCCTCTTTACACTAATTTTGCACAGTGCCCAGCTCCGCATTTTCGCGCATCAAAGGTACTTACTCACAAGCTGTGCAAAAAGGCCGGCCTGAATAAGTTTTAGCATTCCACAGCTCGCTGCACGGCCAACGGCTTGTAGAAAAGGCCGGTGGATATCCCCAAATTTTGATTGATATTACAACTCCTGACATATGGCAATCCGTCATTCTTGGCCAGTGTGGGCCAGGGGGCCGTTTATTAAGGCCGCGGCCCACATTCGGTGTGGAAAAGGCTTTCGCCAAAACGCCCGTATTTGCTACCTTTAAGCGGGCGGGGTGAAAAAGCCCTGTGGAAAACGTTTGAAACACCCGGCCCAATGCCTTGTTCTTAGTTCGGGGCTGCGGCCAACCGATTTGTAGGAGCAAAACGGTGTGGATAAAAGTGGAGAAAACCATTTACTCCCTATTTTTCAGGCAGTAAGGCAGCACATGGCTCCCGGCGCTGCCAACAAAAAAATGGAAACATGTGCGGAAGATTTTCCTTTGTGACCTCTCCGGAAAAAATCAAAAAGCAGTTCGGTGATATTGAAACCGGCCACAACCTTAAGCTAAGCTTCAATGTAGCGCCTACCCAGCACTCTTACGTGATCACCAATGAAGCGCCCGGGCGGCTGGAGTACTACCGCTGGGGCCTCATCCCGCACTGGGCTAAAGACAGCAAGAACGCCGCTAAACTGATCAACGCCCGCATGGAGGGCATTGCTTCCAAGCCTTCTTTCCGGGTGCCGGTCCGCAAACGCCGCTGCCTGGTCATCGCCGACAGCTTTTACGAATGGCGCAAGGAAGGGAGCAACAAAATCCCCTTCCGTATCCTGCCTGCCGACGGCAGCCTGCTGGCACTTGCCGGCATCTGGGATGTATGGTACGAAGGTGATTACGCGGTAAAGACTTTTTCCATCATCACTGCCCCGCCCAATGCAGAAGTGAAACCGCTGCACAACCGCATGCCGATGGTGCTGCATACCCCGGAGCTGAGAAAGCAGTGGCTCAGCGAGCTGGAAGTGGATGAAGTCATGAAACTGCTGGAGCCGCCGCCGGACGGCATTTTACAGAAGTACCAGGTCTCTTCCAAGGTCAACGATGTACGTAACAATTCTCCGGATCTGCACGAGCGCATAGGGGGGCAGGGCAGCCTATTTTAGAGGGCTGTAACGGCCTTTGCCCAACGGAAAATACTGCCCGTTCAACTCATCTGCCGAATACGTTTTAAAGGGAGTGATAACCCAGTAGTTGGGGAAAAACGCTCGCAGGTTATCGGAGAAAGTACTGTATTTGGCATTGTCGTACCAGTTGGCGGACAGCCATGACTTTGCCGCCAGCACAGCGGCCATACCCCCGGCCAGCAGGTAGTACGGCCGGCTGAGCACGCGCTCCCGCAGCTGAAGTGCAAAATAGGCCCACAAAAAGTAGAAAGAGAGGAAAATGAGCCTGCCGGATAAGCATGATGCCGCAGGATTGAGCTGTGGTGTGTCAATATGCAGAAATAAATGCTAAAATAAACCATGCCCCCTGCTTTGCATAACTGAAAAGCAGGGGGCATTCGCCAAAATTAGCCCCCCAGGCGGCCGGCTTCGTCTTCCAGGCCGGTTTTGCGCTTGCGGGACTTGATCTTCTGGTTGCCAAAGCTGTAATTGAGGCTGACGGCTACCCGGCGGCTGTCCCAGCGCCCGCTGCCCCGGGAGATGAGCCCGGCAAAGTCCGAGACGCCGTCCCATCCGGTCTCGTAGAAAAGGTCATCAGCACTGACGCGGACATTGAGCTTGTCGTCGAGGAATTTGCGCTGCAGGCCAAGGTTCAGGCTCCAGTTGCTTTCGTACTCGAAAACCCCTCCCCAAACGCCAGGGCCGCTGTAGTACCCGGAGATTTCGCCCTGCAGTTCCCAGGGCAGGTTGAAGGTATGCTGCTGAAAAATACTGTAAGTAAACGCCTGCAGGTCCACCACTGCGCCGTTGCCGTAGTCGGCCTGATTATCGAGGTGGGAAGCGCTGAGGTTGAAATAGGCATTCCAGCTTTCGCTAATCTGTACTGGCGCGCTGATATTGGCGCTGATGACGGTCTGGCTTGCGAGGTTGTCCCAGGTGATGAAGCCGGCGCGCGGGTCGTTGGCATCCGGTGCCATCAGGCGGGTGATTTGGTCGGTAGTGCGGCTGTAGGCAATTTTGAAGTTGTAGCGGAAGGCATAAGTATACCCCAGCTCCAGGTTGTTGACAATTTCCGGGCGCAGGAAGGGGTTGCCTTTTTCGTAAGACAGTTCGCTGATTTGGTTATTGAAGGGGTTCAGCACATTGTAGTCGGGGCGGTTGATGCGGCGGCCGTAGTTGAGGGAGAGGCTGTGGTTTTGGGCAGCCTGCCAGGTCAGCCCGGCATTGGGGAACCAATTGAGGTAGTTCAGCTCCACGGGCGGCTCCTGCAGCTCCGGCTTGAAGGTCTGCAAGTCGCCGGAAGCATCGGTCTGCTCGGCACGCAGGCCGGCTACTATGCTCCACTTTTCGCTCAGCTTGCGGTTGTAGCTGAGGT
>CAJXXJ010000066.1 GCA_913062745.1 uncultured Phaeodactylibacter sp. | reverse complement strand
AGGGTGAGACTGTAGTAGCCGTACTCGTTCGTGGTGGTGCCTCTGCCGGATCGGCGGTCCAGAACATTTGCATTGATCAGGCGCTCTCCTGACCGCTGATCCTCCAGAATACCGCTGATGGTGAACTGCGTATCATCGGGCAGGTAAACGACTACCTGCGTGCCCAGCAACCGGTACTGCAGCGGAGTATCTTCCAGTAGTTGGTCAAGTACTTTGTTCAGGGGCGTTGATTCCAGGGCAAGGCTGACAGCGACAGGCGGGATGAGATCGTTGGTAAAAGAGATGGATACGCCACTTTGGTCTGACAGCTGGTAAAGCGCAGTTTCCAGGCTTTGTTCCTCAATCCGAAAGCTCACCGGCAACTGCAGCACAGTCTGCGCCTGAAGAGCAGCACTGCACCCCAACACCAAAAAGAGCAAGAGTTTTTTCATGCGGATTTCATTAACCCCTTCGTTCATGCACGCTACCGACAAAAAGATCAGGTATGCACACAATTCATCAAAAGTACGTTCTTTTAACTGCTATTGCAACTTAGCAAGGCCGCCATGGTTTAATCGTTACGGCAGTCTTAGCCCGGATTTTCAGTTGATTGTCTGCTTATAGCACACGATAGTAGAAATCCTCCCGTATTTCGTCTACAGTTGAGTACATTTGGCTATTCCATAGAAAATAAGAAAAAATGACTTTCAGAATTTCTTTATCCTTCATGATCGCTGTCCTGTTTGTGGCTACAGACCTCACCGGGCAACGCGCACCAGAATTTGATATCCAGTCATCCACCCTGGAAGCCCACCTGCGATTCCTTGCTTCTGATGAGTTGGAGGGCCGCCGTACCGGCGCGCGGGGCAACGATATTGCTGCAGCCTACCTTGCTGCGCAGTTTAAAGCCCACGGCCTGCAGACGCCTCCCGGCCAGGACCACTATTACCAGCCGGTCCCTTTTGAATCCGTAACCCCTCCGTCCAGCGCCAGCCTGACTATAGACAAGTCTGACTACGAGCAAGGAGAGAACCTGCTGATCATGTCCGGCAATATCGCAGCTACTAAAGCAGACGCAGTGTTCGCCAATTATGGTTGGGTAGACGAGGAAGCCGGCCTCAACGATTACAAAGGCCTGAATGTAAAGGGCAAAATCGTGTTTGTCCTGCCCGGCACCCCGGAAGGGCAAGACCCGAACGCCATCTTCAAAGCAATGGGCAAAAAGCGTAAACTGGCCGAAGAGCAGGGCGCAGTAGCGCTGATCGAGCTGTACCGCCTGCAATTCCCGTGGGACTTTTTCCGCTCCTACTTCAATAAAGAAACGCTGGTGCTTGTGGAAGGAGATGAAGAAGATTCAGACGAAAGCAGCAAGCTGGTCTACGGCTGGCTGAAGGAAAAGCAGGACGGCCAGATGAAAGAGCTGCAGGAAGGCAAGCGCATGAAGGCTGAAATTATGTCGGAAGGCTTCGGAAAAAGTGAAATCCACTCCAACACCGTCATGGGTATTATAGAAGGCAGCGACCCGGCGCTGAAGGAAGAATACGTGCTGCTGAGCGCTCACTTCGACCACGTAGGCGTAGGCAAACAGGGCGGCGGGCCGTACACTGCCGAGGACAGCATCTTCAACGGTGCGCGCGACAACGCAATGGGGACCACGGCCCTGCTGGGTGCTATGCAGGCTTTCGCCGAACAACCACCCAAACGCTCCATCATCCTGCTGGCCGTGACCGGAGAGGAAATTGGGCTGCTCGGTAGCCGCTACTATGTGGACAACCCGCTCATCCCTCTTGATAAGACGGTTTACAACGTCAACATGGATGGTGCCGGTTACAACGATGTTACCTACATCTCTGCTTTCGGCTACGGCCGTACCGGTACCGACCGCGCAATTGATGCCGGTGCCAATATTTTCGGCCTGGACGTACTGCCTAACCCAATCCCCGAGCAGGGAATTTTCGACCGTTCGGACAATGCCTCCTTTGCGGCTGCGGGCGTACCGGCGCTCTCCCTGAGCCCAGGTACCACCGCCTTTGACGAGGAGGTCAGCAAGTACTACCACCAGGTCACAGACAACCCGGATACCATCGACTTCGACTACCTGCACAAATATACGCAGTCCATTGCCCGTATTACCCGCCTGATTGCGGATATGGACCAGCGCCCGATGTGGAAGGAAGGAGATAAGTACGAGGAAGCCGGCAGGGAATTATACAACCGGTAAAAAAACGGCGCTGCTCTTTTCCGCTGCTTGCGGGAAAGAGCAGCGCTTCAACCACCGGATATTCCTGAAAAGTATACCCGCCGGAGTTCTTAAACTACCGTTCGGCCTGCCTCTTCCAGCCCAAGCCGTTTCTCAATCAAATACTCATTGCGGTCAGCAGCGCTGCGGGACACCAGCTCGGCCAGGAAGCCGGTAAGAAACAGCATAGTGCCGATAATCATGCAGGTCAGGGAAATGAAGAAGTAAGGGTTGTCGGTTACCAGAATGGTCGGCAACCCCTGATTGAGGCGGTACAATTTGCTGACGCCAATATAGCCGGCTGCTACAAAGCCCAGTACGAAAATGAGCAGCCCGAGCATGCCAAAGAGGTGCATTGGCCGCTTGCCGAATTTAGAAATGAAAATAACGGACAGCAAATCGAGCGGACCCCGGATAAAGCGCTCAATGCCAAATTTGGTAGTGCCGTACTTGCGCTCCTGATGCTGCACCACCTTCTCCCCTATCTTTTTGAAGCCAGCCCACTTAGCCAGCACCGGGATGTACCGGTGCATGTCGCCGTAGACTTCTATGCTTTTGACTACCGCATTTTTATAGGCTTTTAGCCCGCAGTTGAAATCGTGCAGGTAAATGCCGGTCATGCGGCGGGCGGTCCAGTTGTAGAATTTGCTCGGCAGGTTCTTGGTCAGCACCGGGTCGTGGCGGCGCTTCTTCCAGCCGGATACCATATCGTAGCCCTCCTCGGTGATCATCCGGTACAGCTCCGGCACCTCCTCCGGCGAGTCCTGCAGGTCTGCGTCCATCGTGATAACCACCCGGCCGCTTACGGCTTCAAAGCCACGGTTGAGCGCTGCGGACTTGCCGTAGTTGCGGCGGAATTTAATGCCCTTCACACGCGGGTTCTGCTGCGCCAGGCGCTCCACCACCTCCCAGGAACCATCCCGGCTTCCGTCATCCACCATAAGCACCTCATAGTCGAAGCCATGCGCCTCCATCACCCGGCGGATCCAGGCTTCCAGTTCGGGCAGGCTTTCTTCTTCGTTGTACAGGGGGACTACTATTGAGAGATCCATACGATTCGGTTTGGTCTTTATGAAGATGCCGGGCGCGCATCCGGTTTATTTGCGGCTCACCACGCCTGCCATAATCATAGACAGCAGGAAATAGCCGATCAGGCTGCTTGCATACTGCAGCGCCGCTCCCTGCAGCGTAACGGCAGTACTATTGGGGTCCTGCAGGTTTTTTTTGCGCTCCAGGTACTGATCTTCCGGCAGCGTTTCCCGCCAGTCTTCCAGCGTCTGCAGAGCCAATTCCTGCTGCAGCCGGGGCATTTCGGGGTCCACCACCGTCATCAGCAGGTAGTGGAAGACGTAGTAAATCAGATTCGCCACCACAAAAATCAGAAAGGCTACCTTCAGCCCATCCTGAAACGGCAGCTTGCCGCCCGCTGCCTGCCGCTCGTCTTCCAGTGCTTTCCAGCCAAATGCGAGGTAGACGCCCACGGTGGCCCAGAATACAAAGGGGTTGAAGTACCAGTCCTTATTGACCAGGTACAGCAGTACAAAAACAGCTACTACGCTCAGCCCGGCGTAAATGCCGTAGCGTAAGCCTCGGTTGTCAGTCATGCGTTCAAAATTAGAAGCTCAAAGATAGGCAACTGCCGTAAAAACAAAAGCAGCGCTGAGAAAGGTTTTCGCAGCGCTGCTTTTCCATTCCGGCACAGAGGCCTTTATTCGTTTTTCATCACCGCCGCCACGATGAGAGAAATGATAGCACCCACGAAGAGTGTGGACAGCAGGCCAACAATAGCAAAAAAACCAGGAGACATAAACATAGCGCCCATTTCCATTGCCTTATCGGCGTCGCTTGCGCTCATGCCCTGCTGATCCATCATTACCTCCTTCTGCATTTCCATCATCTGATCGATCAAGTCCGGCTCGATGAAGGCAAAAAATACGTAGCCCCAGATAGCAGACAAAATGCCGGCGACCAAAATGACGATGAACCCAACGTAAAAACTACGCCCAAAGGTAATGCCGCCGCCCAATTCCTGATCCCGGTGCTGCCGTACGGCCAGGACGATGAAGGCCGTAAGCACACCGTAGTTGATCAGGGTTGAGATCCAGGTACCGCTGCTGCTCTGCCCGGTGTAATCCACCATGCCGGTCAGGTGTACCCCGAGGGCTACAACAATCAAAATAAGCCCGGCGAACAAGCCATAGCGGCTGCCGGTTGGCCAGGGCGATACGTCTTCCGGCTTCGGCCGGTTGTCAAAGTTGTTATCGAGGGTGTCCATACTGATATGAGATTAAAGTTGGTAAATCAAATACAGCTCCAAAGTAAACGGATGAACACCCGATTACCACTATTTTCTATGAATGTGCATTTACGAACGACTGATTATTGTTGATCACCGCCACGGGGCGCCCCCTGAGTGTCTGGCCAATGTAAGGCGAATTGCAGGAACGTGAATACACCCGATCACGCGCATAAGCCCACTCCTCGTCCGGGTGGAAAAGCGTCAGCTCCGCCGGGCTCCCAACTTCCAGTTCCGGCAGCGGTATGCCCAGAATGCGCCGGGGGTTGTAGGCAATGCAATTGATGAGCATATCCTCGCTGAGCCAGTCGGACAAATGGGTACGGCACAGGGCGTAGAGCGTCTCCAGCCCGGTGGCACCAAAGCCAGCATAAGTAAACTCCAGCTTTTTTTGTTCTTCCTCCAGCGGGCGGTGGTTGGAGCAGATGATGTCTATGGTGCCGTCAAGCACGCCTTCACACAGCGCTTTACGGTCTTCAGCGCTGCGCAGCGGTGGCATCACTTTGTAGTTGCTGTCAAATTGCCCGGCCGCGCTATCTTCTTCTATCAGGTTCATGACTGCTACTGAAGCGGTTACCTGCAGCCCCCGTGCCCTGGCTTCGCGAACGGCCTGTACAGCGCCTTTAGTAGAAAGGTTCGCCAAATGCAAACGGCTCTCGGTGTACTCCAGCAGGTGCAGATCGCGGCGCACCATCATTTCTTCGGCCAGTGCCGGAATGCCCGGCATGCCCAGGGAGGTAGACACCAGCCCTTCGTGGACCTGCCCTTTCCCCCCGATGTCAGTATCCATGGGGTGGTTCACAATCAGGCCGCCGAAGGCCTTCACATACTGCAGGGCGCGCAGCATAATGCCGGCGTGCTGCACCGGGCGTTTCCCGTCCGTAAAAGCCACAGCGCCGGCCCGCTGCATATCGATCATTTCGGTTATTTCTTTGCCGGCGCACTCCAGCGTCACGGCACCCATGGGGTAAAAGTTAACCAGTTTGCCCTCCGCATTGCGGCGCACGTAGAGTACTCCTGACTTTGAGTCTACCGCCGGTAAGGTATTCGGCTGTGTGGCGACGGCCGTAAACCCTCCTGCCGCTGCCGCTGCGCCTGCTGTATGCAGCGTTTCGCGCTGTTCCAGGCCCGGATCGCCGGTAAAGACGCCGGTATCCATCCAGCCGATGGAGAGCTGCAGGCCCTCCTGCTCCAGCACCTCAGTGCCTTCCGGGCTCGACAGTGATTCACCAATATCCATGATGATGCCCTCGCGCAACAGCAGGTCGCGCTGCTGTCCGTTCAGCGGGTGGCCGGGGGCAATGATGCGGGTATTTCTGATATGAAGGTCCATCTTTCCTTGGCTTTAGTCGTTGAGGTACCAGCGGTTGTTGTAGTATAAGTAAGGCGGCCGCCGGTCAAAAATATCATTGATCTCGTGCCGGATCAGCAGCTCGTCCAGATAGACCGGGCGGCCACTCAGCTTTTCCTGCCGTATGCTCCAGCGGATGCGGCTGCCGGAGGATTTGGGGATAAACCGAAATTCCAGCATCCCCCAGCCATCGGTATCAAACAGCTTTATGTGCTGATGCAGCGGCAGCTCTTGTCGCTGCAGCACTTCTCCGGTTTCCGGGTCGTACTCCTCTACCAGGCTGTGCCCGCGGGAAATCCGGTCCTGATCGATAAATACCCAAAGACTGAAACTGTACCAGCCGGTGCCGTACTGCCGGGGAATTTGCCGGTCAAAAATAATATTTTTTTCTGCGGCATCCCCTTCGTAGGCCCCGCTGCCCTGATAAGTGCGCGCTGCCTCCCGCTCATCAAAGCTTTGGTAGTAAAAATTGACCACCGAATCAGAGGAAATGAAGCCGCCTGCCTCATACAGGCTGAGGGTATCTGTAGCCAGGCGGTGCTCCAGCTGACGGATGCGGTGCGCTATCCGGTCTTCAAAGCTGTGCAGCGGCACTCGATAGAGGGCGTACTGATCGTTTTCGTACAGCAGATAAGCGCCTTCCAGCAGATGCGCGTACTGCTCCTGATGCTGCGAATACTGATACTTGGCCAGCAGCATCAGCAGGGGCTTATCGTTCGGGTAGTCCTGCAGTACAGCCGGTATGCGGTAAGGCTCATTGACCAGCTGCAGTTGCTTTAACGTTTGTGCCCGGCTCGTGCGGGTCAGGCCGGCGCTCGTATTGGGCAGGCCTGTCTGCGCGCCCAGGATGAGCGACCATGGCATGGTGTTGCCTTCCGGTGCGTACCAGAACTGGTCGGACCCAATGTTGAAGTGCGGCACCGACAGCACCGCCTGAAAATCGTTGTAGTCGATACCCGCAATATCCGTAAACTGCTGCCCGGGCTTCAGCGTCTTGCGTTCGTCCAGCTCTAAATTGCGGGCCGTGGCATGCTCGAAGGCCTCATAGCTGAGCAGCAGCAGGGCAGCGACGCCCAGCGCCATCCGCCGGTTGTCTTTTTTGCACCAGTACCAAAGCTCCGTCAGCACCACCAGGTT
The DNA here is from genome assembly GCA_913062745.1 of uncultured Phaeodactylibacter sp. Taxonomy (GTDB): domain Bacteria; phylum Bacteroidota; class Bacteroidia; order Chitinophagales; family Saprospiraceae; genus Phaeodactylibacter. Next base: position 3,989 of record CAJXXJ010000066.1, on the reverse strand, counting down.
AAGGATGTAGTAAAAGGGCCAGTTGAAACGGCCTACCGAACGGAATTGCCGGAAGGGGCCCGTATATTCCAGCGCCCATTCCAGGCCCGGGATGGTAAAAGGCCAGCCAAATGACAGCAGCATGAGCAAAAAGCTGGCCAGCAGCATTTTGTACAAAAACGGGCGGTACGTTCCGCCGGCTGAGAGAAAATTCGCCGTAAGGCCCTTCACCTTCCGGGTTATCCAGCGCCCGGCCAGTACCAACAGCCCGGCAACCGCCACCAGCCCCAGATAGGCCTGCCCCTCTTCCGAGCCCCACTGAATGGCAATAAGCTCTTCATTTATCCACCGGAAAAGCGGCTGATGCGGGCTGGTCACCAGGCTTTCCCATATGGCATGGTAATAAAAGAAACCCCAGGGCATTTCCGAACGGTCGCTAATGGTATCCCCCGCGTACATCCACCAGTAAAAAAAGGCCAGAGGCAGCAGGATTTGCACCCCAAAGTGAAGCGCGTAGCGCAGCAGCCGGCGCAGGGAAGGCTTTCGCAAAAAGCCGATAAAAAAGTATAGCGACAGGGTCATGGCCAAAATGGCGAAATAGTAAAAATGAATCAGCGAGACGGCCGTCACCAACAGCCCGATCCAGAGGCTTATGCCGATGCGCTGCTCTTCCTCCAGCCGCATGAGCAGGTAAAAAAGAATAGGAAATACCTCAATGTGCGCCAGCCCGTAGTGCGATACAAAACGGTGCAGCTGCGGCGAAAGAAATGCAATGCCCAGACTCGCTGCGATGGCCCACCAGCGGTTGACCTCCATTTTGCGAAAGCAAAGGTATAGGAAAAAAACACCGAGCAACAACCCGAGCAGCAAGGTAGCATTGAGGATGGGCGGCGTGTAGGGTGTAATGTCCACGATGTAACGGCTGATCAGCCGGATTGCCCCGGAAACCAGCGGTTGGGTCACTGCGGCAGAAGCATGCTCGCCGTAGGGGTAGTTCATCCCCTCGAAGTAGGTCCAGGAGCTGTCGTGCCGGGCGTGGTACATGATATTGGTGTATGCCTTTACTCCGTCGCCGTAGGGCTCAATGACCTTATAGGGGGAAAACTCAAACCAGTCTGGAAAGCGCAAAAACAATAGCAGCAAGGTAAGGGCAATCAGCACAAGCCGTCCGATCGTTTCTTGAGAAATCCGCTGCTTCATGTAGTTTGGTTGTTCGGCAAAAGTAAGCTTTTGGATGGTATTGAAAAAGAAAGTTGGCATACCGAAAGCGCTAAACCGCTGCTTGTGGATAATTTGGCGGCTGCTCCTTTGAAGCGTGACCGTAAACAGACAAAGCCGGCTTTCATATTTCCTGCTTTTTTGTATGTTTGCTAATTCCAGTGTTTTAAACAAAAGACCAGGCAAAGCCAACAATTTAGTCCATGCAACTTTTCAAGTCCGACACGAAAAAAGCCGTCCACCACGTCGTTTACGATATCGCGCCTTTTGCTGACCAGCTTTACTTGCCCACCGCCTACATCGTCAGCGAAGACCAGAGTGGCATGCTGGCCCACATTAAACAGAAAGCCTTGGCCGATACGGTGAGTGCTTTTGATTTAGCCAATAACCCGGTGCAGATGCGCCTGTTTCAGATCGTGGAGTTGCTGCAGCCGAAAGCGCTGGCCGATAAATTCCGCCCGCCCCGCAAACGCAAGATGACGCTGGAGCAGATGCTGGAAGACCGCGAGCAGGCCAAAGCAATTGCCAAATACGTGGACCCGCTCATGGCTGAGCTTGTCACCGCCATCGATAAGCACGAGCTGCCCATGACGTGGCAGGTGGAGCGCACGGTGCTGGCTAAAGATTTTGTGGTGCAGACCGGCAATCCGCCGCTGGAGCCGTTGCTCTATTTCAAAAGAGAGAAAGAGGGCGTCCGCTACCGTATGCAACTGGCAGATGAAGAGGGGCCCTGGAATATCAGCAGCAGGGAGGTTATCCCCGTCAGCAACCACCCGGCCTGGCTTTTCGTAGACTATCAGCTGTTCCGGGTGCCGGCCATCAACGGCAATATGGTGAAGCCTTTTCAGAAAAAAGAAGAGGTAAACATCCCGCAGAAAGCCGTCAAAACCTATTTCCAAAAATTCATCCTCAAAGTAGCGGCTAAAGCCGAAATAGAGGCAGAAGGGTTTGAAGTTTTACAGAAGCAAGAACTGGAAGCCTGTGTGCTGGAGCCGGTACAGGACCTCTTCACGCAGCAGTGGGTACTCTCCGTCTATATGGAATACCCCGGCAGCAGCTTCCCCTGGAGCGACCCGCGGCCCAAACGTACGAGCCTGCAATTTGACGAAGGCGACGAGGTGCGTATCCTGCAAGCCATCCGGGACAAAGACAGTGAGGGGGCGTTCATAGAGCAACTGCGCGCCACGGGACTGCAGGAAAATGACCATCAGCACTTTCAGCTGGCAGGCACTCCGGAGGGCAGCGGCTACCAACTGCTGGAGTGGCTGAGCGATAACCGAAGCGAGCTGGAAGCGCAGGGCTTCACCCTAAAGATGCCAAAGCAGGAAGGGCAAGCCCTCTACCTCCACCCGCCCAAAATAGAGCTGATGGCCGATCAGGACAACGACTGGTTCGACCTCAAGGGGCAGGTGACAGTAGGCGAATACACCTTCCCCTTTATGAAGCTCGCCAAGTACATCCGCGACGGCATCCGCCTGTACCCGTTGCCCAATGGGCAGTTCTTCCTCATCCCGGAAGAGTGGATGGCGCGCTACAAGGGGCTGTTTCAGTTTGGCAAAAAGGATGCAGATAAACTGCGTTTGGCGAAAAGCCAGTTTACCCTCCTGCAGGAAATCGGGCTGGGCGCCGGCGACGAGGTAGCCGAAGAGCGGCAGCAAGCTACGGACTTCCACCCGTCCAATCAGTTGCGAGCCTCCCTGCGCCCCTATCAGCTGGAGGGAGTGCGCTGGCTGGTGGGCTTGTACGAAAGCCAGCTGGGTGGCTGCCTGGCGGACGACATGGGCCTGGGCAAAACCCTGCAGACCATCACCGTACTGCTGCATGCCAAGGAACAGCGGGCAGAGCGCAAAGCACAGGGCAACGAGCAACAGCAAGATAAGGGCCAACAGCTCGGCCTGTTTGCTGCTCCCGCCGATGAGGATACCCTCAAACCGCTGCAGTCGCTGGTCATCTTGCCGGCCTCGCTGGTCTTCAACTGGGAGGCGGAGATCAAAAAGTTTGCGCCCACGCTGCAAACGTACCGGCATACCGGCCCCAAGCGCTACAAGGATGTGCGCCTGCTGTCGCGCTTTGATGTCATCCTCACCACCTATCAGACGGCGCTGCGGGATGTGGAAGTGCTGAAGCAGATCGAGTTTGAGTACATCGTGCTGGACGAGAGCCAGTACATCAAAAATAAGGACAGCAAGGTATTCAAAGCGCTGAATGAGCTGGAAGCGCTGCACAAAATTTCTCTCAGCGGCACGCCCATCGAAAACTCCCTGTCTGACCTCTGGGCACAGATGCAGTTCATCAACCCTAATCTGCTGGGCAGTTTCAATTTTTTCAAAAAAGAGTTCATCCGCCCCATCGAGCGCCTGCAGGATGAAGCCAAAAAGGACCAACTGCGCAAGCTGGTGCAGCCCTATTTGCTGCGCCGTACCAAGGAGGAGGTAGCTAAGGACCTGCCACCGCTCAGCACCAAAGTATTCTACTCCGAGATGACGCCGGAGCAGAAGCGGCTTTACGAGCGCGAAAAGTCTTCCGCCCGCAACTACCTGCTGGAAAATTACGATGGCGACAACCCGCAGTTCCGCTTCAAAGTACTGCAGTCCCTGACCAAGCTCCGGCAGCTGGCCAATCACCCCAAAATGGCGGTGGAAGAGTACGCCCGCAGCAGCGGCAAATTTGAAGATGTAATGGAGCAGTGGGACGTGATCAAACGGGGCGGCCACAAAGCCCTGATCTTCAGCTCTTTTGTCCAGCACCTGGATATCTACCGGCAGCAGTTTGAGGATAGCGGGCAGGCCTAC
>CAJXXJ010000065.1 GCA_913062745.1 uncultured Phaeodactylibacter sp. | reverse complement strand
TAGAGGGCAGCCTGCACGCAGATATGATGCACTTCGATGCGTTTAAAATGGCGGACGGTACGCCCTTCCTCCTTATCAGCAACCACGGTGGGCTTTCTGTCTCCTACGACAATCTGGAAACCGCTGAAAATATTGGACTCTCCACTCTGAATGTCAGCCAGTACTACAGCGTAGCCACTGACCCTACCGACCCGCGCTTTGTGTACGCCGGCTCGCAGGACCAGGGCTTTCAACGCTGCGGCCAATTTGACAATCAGGATATCGCTTTTTTCGAGCAGGTGATTTCCGGAGATTACGGGCATATTGCATTCAGCCACGGTGGTGAGAATTTATGGACCGTATACCCCGGCGGTTGGGTGACGATGTACACCAACCCAAAACAGGGCACGCTCACCGCTGCTTATGATATGGATTCTGAACAAGAGTCCGTGTGGCTGCCGCCGGTGGTGAGCGGCCCGGACGCTTACGAAGGGGGCGTATACATGGCGGGAGGCAGCATAGAGGGCGGAACCGGCTCTCATTTGGTCAAACTGAGCTGGCAGGGCGGAGCAATTGTTCCCTCCCAAAGCGATTTTGACTTTTACGATGCTTCCGGCGGGGCTCTTTCGGCCATTGGTGCCTCAGCTGCCAATCATGAATATTGGTACAGCGCGACTACCAACGGCCGCTTTTTCTACTCCCGGGACGGTGGTGACAGCTGGGAGCAATCGGTAAATTTCATTCCGGATGGCCACTATCTGTACGGGCAGGCTATCCTGACTTCCAAATTTGATCCGGAGCGGGTCATCCTGGCGGGTAGTGGATACTCCGGCCCGGCGGTACACCTAAGCACAGATGGCGGAGAAAACTTTACCCCTATGTCGCAGGGGCTGCCTTCCACGCTGGTCTTTGACCTGGCGTCTAATGAAGCAGAGACGATGTACTTTGCAGCAACGGAAGCGGGGCCCTATGTGTACTTTACTGAGGCCGGGCGCTGGTATGATTTGGCCGGGCAGTGTGCTCCGGCACAGACCTACTGGAGTGTGGAATACCTGGAGCAGGAAAAGGTCGCCCGCTTCGGTACTTACGGCAGGGGTATATGGGATTTTGAAATAGAAACAACCGTAAACGACAAGCAGCCGGCATTTGCGGATATTGAAGTCCAACTTGGGCCTAACCCTACCCGGGGCCCGCTGTGGGTACAATTGCCGCAAGGCCAGTGGGAAATACAGTTGGTCAATAATGGTGGGCAGGTTATAAGAACCTGGCAGGGCCAATCCGGACAGCTGCAGCTGCAGCTGAGTGCTGCACCGGGCCTGTACTTTCTGCAGCTAAGCCAAAACGGCATACTGCAGGCTACGCGCCCTGTAGTTATTCAGTAAAAAGAACTGACGCAAAAAAAATACTGCCTGGAACTTAATCACAGGCAGTATTCGGATTGCTGAGGTTCTATTTAGTCAAAAGGTCTGGTGGTGTCGGTGTATAACCGATTAGTCGTTCATGCTATATCCTTCGTAGTCAGCCATAGAGGCTTTATTTGCCATGCTGTTCAGTAGCATTTCGGCACGCTCAAAGAAGGCATATACGTGTTCTTTTTGGTTGGTCATCAGTTCTTCGCCATTGATACGGCTTGCTGCATCTTCCAGCTTAGTGACCATCTTTTGGTTGATATCAAGATCAGCATCTTCATAAATTTCCTTCATCAGGCCAGCAGTCATTATAAATGCCTCACGTGCTTTATCTGCGTGTTCTCCTGATTTCCAGTTTTTCTGAAGCTCATCTGCAAGCTTAATGATCTTTGATTTCTTTTCGTTGAAATTCATTACGGTGATACCCTCATGCTGTACCATTGCTTCTGCATAGGTGAGCAATTTGGTAAGACCATCGTGGGTGAAATTATGGTCTAAACCCACTTCACCATCTATATTAATCGTTTTCCAATTGCTGTAGTCGCGCTTCTGTTGTTCGTAAGCTACATATACCGGCTCAAGCTCTATCAATACAGGTACATACTCTGCGATCATAGCACGTGCGAGACGGTCGCGGAAGCCTTTTTCCAACTCGAAGAAGCGGAGTGCTTTCTGATAAGTCATGATATCTTCAAACTGGTCAAAAAAGTCTTTTTCGACTTCCATTTCTTCAATGTCAATCTCCCAGTAATTTTCTACAAAGTCAGCAGTTTCGTCATCGACTTGTTCTGCACTCTGATTTTCAGACATTTCATCTTTATGCTCTTTCATCAGCGCTTCGCGGTCTTCCATCAGCTCCGCTTTTTCTTCCATATAGGTCATATAGAGCGGAGTGAAGTCCTCAATCTGTTCTTCGTCGAGGTTCAGCGTTTCAATTGCCAGCTTACGGAATTCCACTTCGAATGCACTTTCGATCAACTGCTCGTAATCTTCAGCAGTCACTTCGCCATCCTGCGCACAAGAGAAGTTTGCGGCAAAGAGGGCAAGGGCTAAGGTTAATATTAAATACCTCATAGTCAATTGATTACTTTTTTTTGTTTTCAATGGTTCTCGGCGTTTGAACTGACAGAGCGGGAGGGATGTTCGTTGCGCTTTGAGATAAATCAGCATGATCGCCCGGAGGCTTACAGCACCTCAAAAATTACAAATCGCGCATAGCAGCAATTGCGGGGGATACAGCAATATTGGCACTGCCGGGAATTTTTTATTTCGGCTTAATGTTAACTCAATGTAAACAAATGATGTTATTTAGTTTACATTTAATTAACGAATAGGTGATGGATACGAACGTAAGCCTGGCCTGCTGCCTGGGTACAGCAGCGGCTAAAGGCAGTGACTGCAGCACATCCGACCGGGCATCGCCAGCCATAGCGGCTGATTTCGGCCAAGGATGATTCCAGGCAGTTCGGCAACCCCCAGGCCGAAACCAAGTAGCAACACCTGAACAAAGCGCGTGATTATGAAGAGATGGATTATTATGATGACAACGGCCCTGCTTTTTCAAACAACAGCCATCCCCCAGGCTTCTTTTGCTTTTCTGCCCAGCGAGCCCGCTCAATTGCAAAGCCCCTACCGCAGCCCGATTGGCTTTGAAGAAGTCCCTCTGCAAATCAGAGCCGGCAAACTACTGGTACAGGCCGTGATGAATGCAGATACCGGCTTGTTTATCGTAGATACCGGTGCCCCCAGCCTTATCGTCAACCGCACGCCGCAGCCGGCGGGGGAAGGTAAAGCTTACAGCATCAGCAATTCCTTTGCTGCTGAGCCGGTAGTAGTAGATCGGCTGCAGCTACCCGGATATCAGGGCAGGCAGCTTGATGCCTATGCGGTAGACCTTAGCCATCTTGAGAAGGCTGTAGGCAAGCCCATACTGGGAATGATCGGGCACAGCATTTTGCGGGACTTCTGTATTTTTATTGACTTCGCGGAAAGCCGCTTCTTCCTTCGCCGGCAGACGCAGTGGCCTGCAGCCGCGGGGCATCAATTGTTACTGTCGATTGAGCAGGACTTACCGATCGTAGAGGGAGTTATTGGCGGCGAGCGTGTACGCTTTATTGTAGACTTGGGCACCCGCGACAATATTCTGGATACACGGTTAGAGACGAGTGCGGCGTTTTTGCCTACCGGTACTGCCCGGCTGCAAGGGCTCGACCAGGCTAAAGAGCTGGTGACAACCGGCGAGATCGATCAATTGCAACTGGGCCCGCTTACTTTACCCGCTGCCCCGTTCCTGCTGGCTAATCTGCAACAGCTGCAAACCGTCACCGGGCTACAGATAGACGGAATCCTTGGATATTCCTTTTTCCGGAACTACCGGCTCGTCATTGATTACCCCAACAGTACGCTCCACCTCCTCCCCTAATGCAACAACCCTCTTGCCGGACATACCGGCAAGAGGGTTGGAATAATACATTGACCAACAAGTTCAGTTTAGAACCGGTGGCTCAGCCCAAGGCCTACTGTAACCCCCGGATTGATGCTGTTGAAAATCTCCGGTTCCGCCTCGAAGGACTGGAAGAAGCTTTCCACCCGGTCGTTGAGGATATTGGATACCCTCAGGTCGATCTGAGTACGCTGGTCTTCTCCCAGCTTTTTGTTGAGGCTGAAGTTCAGGCTGTGGAAAGGCTGGAAGAATACGTCTGAGTAGAGGCCTACCCCGACAATTTCCAGGGTCTCCCCTTTCACATTGTAGAAAAGGCCAGCATCCCAGCCTTTCTCAAAGTTGCTGTAGGTAATCCCTGCGTTAATGACGTAGGGGGCCTGGCCGGCCATTTCCCGCGTATCATCGATATTTTGGCCTTCGCGCTCAAAGTTCTTACGCGCGTTAAACTCTGTAGCCGTCATGTCAATCTGCGATTCCGTCAGTGTCAGGTTACCGCTCGCCTGGAAGTTCTCCAGGGCCGGGCTGATGAAATCGAGTGATTTTCTAAACTCAAACTCCACACCAAAAAGGCGGCCGGTACCCACGTTCCGAGGCTGGAATTCCGTAGTGGTTTGCTGCTCCGGAATACGCACCAGTTCGATCGGGTTATCAAACTGCTTGTAGAAAGCACTTACAGAAATCAGCTGGCCGCGCGGCATGAAGAGTTCCCAGCGCAGGTCAAAGTTGTTGATGCGTGTTTCCGTCAGGTTGCCGTTCCAGTCAGAGTACTCAAACAGCGCACCGTTGAAGATACGGTTGGTAACCGGATCAAGAATCTGAGCAAAAGACAGCTCCTTAAAAGAAGGACGGGCGATGGTACGGGAGTAAGCCGCCCGGAAGTTTTGCTCCGGAGTCAGCGAGTAGATCAGGTTAGCGGAAGGGAAAAGGTCGAGTGCGTCGAGCACGATCTCATTATCCAGGTTATTCCCATTCTCGAAGTCTCCGGATGCCCAGGCCTGATCCCGGCCGGTATGGCGCTGCACATAATTCTCCGCGCGCAGCCCAAGGATCGCCTTCAGGCTGGGCAGCGGGTTGAATTCATTGGAGACATACACGCCGGTATTGTTCACGTTGGAAGAATAGGCGTTCGGGTTGGGGTTTGGGTTACCAGACTGGTAGTAGATATTGTTGCCATTCGGGAAGATGTTTTCCCGGTCAAGCACAACACTCGGGTCCGGATTTGGCCAATCCTGGTTACCGAAGAACTGCACATCGAAGAAAAGGATTTCGTAATCCCGCTGCTTGTAAGTATGGATAGCGCCAAACTTTAATTTCGCAGGCTCTCCGGCAAATTTGTATTCCTTAGTCAGGTCAATTTTCGCAACAGCGTTGACCTCATCGAGCTCCCGCCAGATACGAGAAGGGTTGCCGCCGGCACCAGCGATGAAGGAAGTATCCACCAGTGTTTCTGTAAACGCTGTTTTACGCACATCCGGGTCATCGGAGCTGGAGAAGGTCGGGGACAGGCGCCAGTCGATTTCCCAGCCGGATTCGCCCAGTACGTGCGTACCATTCAGCAGTACATTAGTCAGTGAGCGCTCGTTGTATTCCAGGTTGTCGGAAGAAGCAAAGTAACCAGAACGGCCCACGGCCTCACCATTATCATCAATATCAAAACGGCCCGCCCGGCTAACACCGTTTTGCAGGTGCATAGCAGTCAGGCGGTACTTGGAATATTGGGTCTTGTAAGCCAATCCCGCCAGGCCGCCCAGCAGGAAACTGCGCTCTCCTACCTGGCCTTCCTGTATATTCGCATATACGAGGTCGTAGACTTCAGGGTTGGAAGACCGCTGGTATTCTGCGTAAGTTACATCATCATAGAAGGTATAGTCAGATTTGTAGGAAAGGGAGAAAATATAGCCCAGCTTGTTGCTGCTGCCATAGTCTTCTTTGTTTTTGCCTACGCTGAGCTGATCGCCCAGGGAAATACCGGCGCTGAAGTCCAGGAAGCTCTGCTGCCGCTGTGCCCCAAGTTCGGGGTTGAAGGATTGCACAAAATCATTGACCTCCTGATCCGAAGCGCCACTGATAGGAGTGGGGATGTTCATCTCCCTGGCGCGCTGCGGCAGCTCACGGGCACCATCGTCAAAGCCCAGGAAGTCGCGGTCTCCGCCATCGTAGGTCAGGAAATCCGGATTGAGGTGCATATTGGGGTTGTAAGCAGTGGAGACGTACAAATTGAAGATGCGTTCTTCGGGAAATGCTTTAGTTTCCACATTGAGCAGGCCGCCGGTGAAATCCGCCGGCATATCCGCTGTAAAGTTTTTGCTGACAACGATATTATCAATGAGGTTGGTCGGAAAGATATCCATCTGCAGGGTGTTCCGGTCCGGGTCCAGTCCGGGGATATCCACGCCGTTTAGCGTTGTTTTGGAATACCGGTCACCCAGTCCGCGCACGTAGACGTATTTGCCTCCTTCGATGGATACACCAGTCACGCGCTTGGCTGCTTCCACAGCAGTAGCGTCTCCGGTCAGTTGCATACGGGAAGAAGAGATGCCATCGAGCATGGCCGGCGACTTCTTCTTGATGGTCATCAGGGCAGCCTCTGTGGTGCGGATGGCCCTTGCTTTCACAACCACCTGCTCCAGTTCCAGCGATTCCTCGCCCAGGCGCAGATCGTTAAGAACAGTTACTTCGTCTGCTTTAACCTCTACTTCTTCTACGTTTAGGGCCTGATAGCCGATGTAGCTTATGGTGAGCGTATAGGTACCCGGCTCGATGGATATTGAAAAAGCGCCATCCAGGTCAGTTACAGCTCCTTTGGAAGTGCCTTGTACGGTGACATTACCACCAATGATCGTTTCTCCGCTTGCATCGTCGATTACTGTGCCGCGGATAGTACCATTTTGGGCAAAAGCGAATCCTACGATTGCCGTCAGTATGACAGTTAAACAATGCCTCATTTTCGGTTAAAATTTATTTAGGCTCAAAACACAATGAGAAGGCTTGAGCACATAGTTTCAAGCCTTCTCATTTTACATAATAGGTAAAGTTAACCGGGGGTAGAGGTGCGTGACCTGCCCCCGGTTGTATAAATTTTATTTCAATCCATTCGGCTTACAGTCCGTCCAGACCACCTGCCTGTCCAGCCCAGGTCCAACCCAGGGTAGATACATCAGCTTGTGGAGTGCTGCCAGCCATTACGCCAGCCGGTACAGCGCCGTTTACGTATTCTGCAACTTCGCCAGCCGGTACGTCAAACAGGATGTTGTTGAAAGTTACGCCAGCCGCAGTTACGCGGTTGATGCGCTGACCCTCTACGATGCCTGTGAAGTACAGGTTAACCAAGTCTACGATAGAGTTGTCGTCTACGTTGATCAGGTCTTCAGAAACGCGGCCGTTAGCAGAAGATACAATTGTACCGTTGGTGATGGTATGACCAGCCTCATAGGTGCCTTCCGGTCCGTCCAGCTCGAAGCAGTGGCCGGTAGGAGTTACAACTACGAAGTTGTTCAGTGTTCCGTCCCAGGACTGGTCCGTGTCGATGCCGTCATCGCCAACGTTCCATACTACTGCGTTATCGACGTTTACAGTGCCGCCGAACCACTCAATACCGTCATCCTGATTGGCAACGATTTCGATGTTGTTGATGGTAGTACCGTTACCAACGCCGCCCAGAGACAGGCCGTTGATTTCGTTACCAGCACCGATGTTAGCACCGCCGTGGCGGATAGAGATGTGAGACAGTACACCAGAGTTATCCGTTGCATCGTCGCCACCGTACAGGCCGTTCGTGTCAGAAGTCGGGATACCTTCGATCTGTACTTCGCTTACATCTTCGTCGTTGTCGTTAGAAGCAGAAATCGGAGCATTACCCAGTACAATCACACCACCCCACAGACCGTTGATGTCCGGGTCGAGGTTCGGGCTGGCGAAGTCGCCGGAAGCCACCTGCTCAGGTGTAATTTCGTCTGCTACAGAGGTAAAGATAATCGGAGCGTCTGCGCGGCCTTCAGCCAGCAGTGTGCCACCACGGGCAACGAGCAGAGCGGTAGCGTTTGCACCAGTACCTGCTTCGCCTTTGATTACCGTACCCGGCTCGATAGTCAGGGTTACGCCGTCAACAACCGTTACACGGCCGCCGAGGATGTAGGTCTTGTCAGAAGTCCAGGTCTCATCGCCGGAAATCTCGCCAGTCTTGCGGATCACGTCAGGGTCAGCACCGATGCTGATAACAGCGGTAGCGTCGTCAGACTGACCTTCAGAGTCCGTTACAGTCAGGTTGATGGAGGCAGCGCCAGCGGTGGTGCCTGCATCGTAGTTGATCGTTACAGTAGATCCGGATACGTCGCCGGAAGCGTTAGAGATAGTAACACCGCTGCCAGTAGCAGAGTAAGTTGCTGTCAGTTCCGAGTCGAAAGACACGTCGAAAGTAACAGACAGACCAGTTTCTCCGCTCTGCACGTTCTGTACAGCGGAAGGGGCAGTGACGTTAGGCGCCATGAACGGCGTATCGTTGTCGTCATCGTCGCATCCTACTGTGAAGAGGAGTGCAGCCATACCCATAAGCATTGCCAAAAGTCGTAAATTCATAAACTAAGTTTTTTTTGGTGTAATGTCGCCGCAAATGTCGGTTGGTTGTGATAAGCTCGGGTTAATTCGGTGTTAAGTAATTATTAAGCTTTAAATGTTGACTTTTTTATATATTTGAATCGGTCAATTTTCTGTTTTTAGTCAACCCTCATGCTCCGTTTTTTCCGCCCTGAATACGAAAGCCTTACCGACGAGGAGCTGCTGCAGCGCTACCGTGACAGTGGCCGTATGCCGTGGCTGTCGGAGCTCTACGGGCGCTATGCCAGCTCGGTATACGGCATGTGCCTGAAGTATCTGCATAACGAGCAGGCCGCAGAAGATGCAGCGATGGCCGTTTTTGAGCAGTTGGTGGAGAAGACGAGGCAGCACGATATCAGGCAATTCCGCAGCTGGCTGCACACGCTGGCTAAAAACCACTGCCTGATGCAGTTGCGGCGTGCCGGCCAGCAGCGGGAGCAAGCGGCAGCCCCGGACTTTATGCAATCGGCGGATTTCATGCATCTTCCTACCGAAGGAGCCGACGGCGACGAAAAGCAGCACTGGTTGAAGATATGCCTGAAAGGGCTGCAGGAAGCACAGCGGGCCTGCGTATCTGCTTTTTACCTGGAGGGTTATACTTACAAGGAGATAGCGGCCTACCGGGGGGAGCCATTGGGAAAGATACGCTCCCATATTCAGAACGGAAGGCGCAATTTGCGCATTTGTATAGAAGAAAAACAGCAACTTGAGTAAAGCCGAACAGACATACCGGGCCGAAGAATTGCTCCGCCGCTGGATCAGTGGTGACCTGAATGCAGCGGAAGAGCGCGAACTGGAGCGCATGGCTGCGGAAGACCCCCTGCTGGCGGAAGCACTGCAAGGCCTGCGTACGTTTCCGGATAGGGACCATCAGCGTTATCTGCAGCAACTGGATCGGCGACTCCGGCATAAAGGCCGCCGCAGTACCTCAACCGTTTGGCGGGTAGCTGCCGCTGCAGTACTCCTACTAAGCCTCGGGCTCGCGCTCTGGATCATCGGTCCGGGTAGTAGCCCGGACGAGACACTTGCGCAGGAACGGGCCGCACAAGCCTACGAACCGGAACCGGGAACCGCTGACAGGGCAGAGCCCCCCCTGACGAGCCTGCCGGAAGCGCCACCTTCTTCCCCGCAGAAACCCCGCCTTTCTCCCGGGCAGGAGCAGCCTGCGAATAGTACCAACCCTGCTACGCAACCGGGACCCGCTACTGCAAAGCCGCCGGCTACCGGGCAAACGCAACCGCTACTGGCTGACCGCCCACCCCAAAAGCGGCCTTCCGTAAAGTCAGAACCGCTTTTGGAAACGGAAGCGCTGGCAGAAGAAGCACCCACAGAACCATCCTACGAGACAGATAGCCAGGAGGATACCTCTTCACCAATAGCGCTCAGCCGGCGCATGCCGCCTCCACCTGCTAACAGGGCTCTACCACTGGATGAACGCGAAGAGGCTGCTACACGGCAGGAAGCTGCCGACACCCCTGCTCCACTTACCGGTTTTGCTGATTACGAGCGTTTTTTGCAGCGCAGCATCAGCCAAGCCGCCTTGCCAACAGACAGCAGCTTCACAGAGATTGAGCTGCAGTTTACGATTGGCCCGGGAGGGCAGCCTGCTCAACTGCAGTTTACTGATAGCCTGCCCGCGGATCTGCGGGAAAAAATCGAACGGCTGTTTCTCAGCGGGCCGCGGTGGTCGCCCCCCGGGCAGGAAGTTAACTACCGCTTCCGGCTCCCTCCCCGCTAATTGTTAAGGTGACGTTAAGGATGCACTTAAATACAGCCTGCTGCACAACTCCGTTAACAGAACCGCAGTTTTCCTTAGGTATACATTTACAAATCGCTAACATTTAGCGGACCGCAACATGCAGCACTATCGAAATCTCATTGCCTTCCTGTGCTTATCTGCCGTGGCCAGCAGCCCGGTAGGCGGTCTGTTTGCCCTCAGCCCTGCTTCCGCTAATTTTAGTATTGGAAAATGCCCGGCCACGACCCTCTGTGTGGATGCCGGGCAGGCGATTGATGGCGCACCGGATTGTTCCGGATGGGATAACGTACCGCCGGTGCTGTCCACATCATCCGTCCTGCCGGTTCTCCGCCGGCCGCTGCCGGTACACACTAACGGCTATACTGCTCCTGAATTCACCGCTCCCCTACGGCTCTACCTGCTGCACCATGCTATGCTCTTCTACCACAGCTAAGTTGATGAAAGCCTCCTTTTGTATTGTGGCCAGACGGCCTTTTTCATCCAACTTAAACCGGACGTATCAACATGCAAAATTCCAAGAAGAGCCTGGCTTTTCAGGCAAAGAGCTGGTTCAAAGAGCTAAAGTTCTACGAGCAGGAAATCCACAATTGTGAGCGCAGCCTGGAGGAGATTCTCGAAAAGGTCAATAACCAGGATGACCTTGTTCGCGCGGAGCAGTTTCAAAATCAGTTTATCCTGCAACGCCTCAACCTGCAAAGACTGTGGAAACAACTGCGGGAAGCGCTGAGCCTGCCTTCCGGAAAACGAGAGCAGATATTCGCTGAAGCGCTAAGCTACCGGAAGTTGTTCAAACAGCTACTGCGGGCTTTCGATCAGTTTTTG
>CAJXXJ010000064.1 GCA_913062745.1 uncultured Phaeodactylibacter sp. | reverse complement strand
CTGGGCAGTTGCACAGGCGGTCTTCTTCAGCATGGGCGGCCTGGCGTACTGCCGGGCCTGGGAGGAGGCTAATGAAGCTAAACGGAAAGCTGTTGCAAAACAGCGTGCCGGCCTGAAAGCGCCCTATCAACAACAACTTTACATCTGAACCTACGCTATGAAAGTTTTGCTTCTGGTACCAAAGCGGTACAGCCTGTACGAGTCTTTTGAGTCTATTTTTTCAAACGGGGATATCGAGTCGTTTTTTGTCGATTACCAGCATATCGTGGGCAAATGGGAAAATCGGGTACACATGCAGTATTTCCGGTTCCCTGACAAATGGAGGCTGAAATGGGAGGCTTACTATTTCGAAAAAATTAACAAGTTTTACCGGGAGGAATTCCAGCGGGTCAAACCGGACTTGGTCATGGTGTACAACGACGAACTCCTGGTACCGGAAACCGTTGAGTATTTCAAAGAGCGAGGGGCCAAAGTTGCCTTTTTTCTTGGCGACCACCCTTTCTATACTAATTTTAACCGGTATTATCTTTCGCTCTTGTTTTTGGCAGATGCCATCTATGTGCCTGACTCCTTTTGGATGAAACAGCTGGCGAAAATGGGATTGAAAAAGCTGTATTTCTTCCAGACTGACTTGCCGAGGAACCAATACTACAAAAAGGTGCTGCCTGCCCGGCTGTACGATGAACTGAAATCGGAAGTGCTCTATGTCGGGGTATCTTATTCGAATAGTTGGGGTTACAAAAAGGCAAGGTTTTTGGACCATTTCACCCCGTTTGACCTCAAAATTTACGGGAACAAACACTGGAAGAAGTTCTTCCGGTTTTTCCCCGGGCTGGAACCGCATTTTTGGGAGCGCACTGAATATATCCCGATCAGCCGAATGAATGAAATGTACAATGCCGCCAAGATTATACCCGTAGACGGGAACCCCGGCATTCTGGCGGGCTTGCATCAGCGCGTATGGGAAGCACTGGGGGCCGGTGCCTTGCCCCTTATGGAATGGCAGGATGACCTGACGGAAATTTTTGGGAATGAGGTAGACTTACCTGCTGTCAAATCCTACGACGACATTGAAGAAATGACCCGGTACTACCTGGATCATGAAGAAAAGAGGGTAGAGTTGGTCAACTGGATGAGAAATCTGGTGGACGAAAAATACGCTCCTGAAAAGAACCTGGAATTATTCAGGCATAGCCTGCAATTGAATTGAACAGTGCACTGAGGCCGGCTAGTAAGGCGGCCCGAATGGTAGTAAACATGAAAAAAGTATTGCACCTGCGGTCTTCCTTCGACCCCGGAGGGACAGAAACCCTGCTGCTGAATTTGTTTAACTTCCCGCAGCAATATTTCAGGATTTACTTTGTACTGCTCAAGGATGGAACCCTTATCAGCCAGTTAGATGAGCAGCGTAGTGGCAATTTGTACTTTAAATGGTTTCGGTCCCGGTTTTTTGACCTATCTGTCCTGCGAAAATTAAGCCAGCTGGTTAAGCGGGAGCAGATTGAGCTTGTCCATACGCACCAGTTTATTGAGCTTGTTTACGCAGTAGGGCTAAAACTGCTGTGCTTTGGCAAACTGCGCATTGTACATCAGGTACATCTCCTCTTCGAGGAAAAAGACTTGGCATTTTATCTGGAACGTACTTTAAGTCGGCTTTTTGCCAGGGTAGTGACCGTTTCTAAGGCGGCAAAGGATACCTTGGTTGCTGATTACGGCTTTGACAGACAGCGAGTTGGCGTTCTGTACAATGCGGTAACGAATGGAGTGCAGCCGGGGCTTGATTTGGACGCAGCCCGGGCACAGTTGGGGGTACCATTGGATAGCAAACGGATTAACGTATGCATGGTAGCCAATTTTGTCTGGGGAAAAGACCACGAAACTATTTTTGCGGCTTATGACCAGTATATCCGAGGCCAACTGCCTGATGTCTCATTATACTTAATCGGCAAAGAATCGCAGCTAAGCCGTCGGCTGGTCGACCAATACCTGCTGGAAGAGGACGTGCATAATGGGCGGGTTGTGCTGTGTGGGGCTATCCCCAATGCCAGCGCATTGCTGCCCCTGTTTGATATGGCTGTTATGAGCTGTTTTTCCGAAACGTTCAACATAGCATTGGTAGAAGCAGCCTGTGCCGGCAAGGTAATACTGGCTTCTGATATTCCGGTTTTTCGGGAATTAAGTGGCAACGGAAAGTACTTTCGCCTTTTTGAGGCTGGCAACCCTAAGGACTTCTTCGACAACTTACAAGCTATGATAAGTCAATTAGACAGCCTGGAAACCCAAACTGCCGCTAACCATTTCCGCCGGGCATTCAGCTATCCGGCTTTTGTAAAAGCTTTAGATGAAATATATACCGCTGAAGCGTCATATTAAGGCTCGCCTTTCCCAGCTAAAATTTGCGCTCGGGCTTAACCCCAGCGTAGAAAGGGTGGAGGATCCTGCTCAGTTCGTTCCACAGGGTTACCGGGGAGTGGTTACGGTGACAGCTGACTTTGAGCTGGCCTGGGCCCCCCGTTACGACAACTCCGTGGACGACCCCTATGCCTATGCTTTGGGGAAAGCCCGGCAGGAGCGTCAAAACATCCCGGGGCTGCTGTCGGTCTGTGAGCAGTATCAAATTCCCATAACCTGGGCTACGGTCGGGCATTTATTTTTAGCGTCCTGCCAATCAGCCGGCGGGCTTAAGCATCCGGAGATCCCCGCTGTAGAGGCTTACGAAGGGCCGTACTGGGATTTCAACGGCAAGGACTGGTTTGAGCATGACCCCTGCACAAGGCTGGAAGAAGCGCCGGAGTGGTATGCTCCTGACCTTATTGACCAAATTATCGGGGCCCGGACCGCACACGAAATTGGCTGCCATACCTTTTCTCACATCGATTGCCGGGATGAAGTTTGCCCACCCGCCCTCTTCGAAAGCGAACTGGCGCTGTGCAAACAGCTGGCAGAAGAGCGGTCATTGCAACTGGTCTCTTTTGTGCACCCTGGCCATACGATAGGCAACCTTGATACCCTGAGCCGTATGGGGTTCACTTCTTTCCAAAGCGACCCTGGCAATGTGCTCGGCTACCCGTGTCAGCACGATAATGGATTGTGGGAGCTCAAACGGACGATGGAATTTACTTACCGGCCGGACTGGACCATTGACTACCACATCCAACGCTACTGTACCATAGTTGACCGGGCTATTCAAAAGCAAGCCGTTTGCAATTTTTGGTTTCATCCTTCCTGCCCGGCCGTTGTCGTCGAGGAAATATTGCCTGGCCTATTCAGCCATATCAGCGAAAGGCGCTCTGAGGTATGGGTCGGTACCGTGCAGGAGTACGTAGGCTGGCTCAACCGCAACCCGAAGCAAAGAAAATGAGTACCCCGGTCATACTACTTGATTGTAACCTGAGGAATACTGAAGGTATTATCTATTCCTTCGGCAAGCGGAAGGTGCCGGTGATTGGGTTAAGTGCTGACCCCAATCCGCCTGCCTTCCAGTCCCGTTACGTCCAAAAAAAGTTGATTTCGCCCCACATTAGCCAGGAGGAAGAGTACTTGTGTTTTTTGACTAATCTGGAGGAAAGGGGCGTCATTATGTGTTCCGATGATGCCTCGGCAGCATTTTTATCACGTCACCGGGACTTCCTCCGATCGAGGGGGTTTCTGTTAAACGTGCCTGAGGCTGCCACCTTTGAGCGGGCCTTCAATAAAGACAAAGTGTTTGAAGAATGCCGAAAAGCCGGTGTGCCTACCATCCCTACCTGGAAAATCAACAGCCTGTCGGACTTCCAGCGGGTATGGGATGAAAATGGCGGCCCCCTTTTGATCAAGCCTACCCGGCTGGCAGGAGGGCACTACGTCATCGTCCGCCGGCAGGAAGATCTGGAAGAGGCCTATGGTCGTATCCGGCGCCTGGTTATGGATAAAGCTTTTGAATACCGCCAATCTGAGATTATTGCCCAGGAGTTCATACAGGCACGCTACCAAGACCTTTATTGCTGTGAGACCTACTACTCGCCGGACGCGCGGCCAGCTGGGTTCTTGACCATACGCAAAGAGCGGCCGGATATCAACCGGGACGGTACAGCCGGCTCCCGCTTGTACGCTGGTGTAAGCCAGGAAAACGAACAACTGGAACAGTACACCCGCAAGCTACTCGACCACTTGCAGTGGAAAGGCTTCGGCCATGTGGAGTATATTTACTCGGCTAAG
Organism: uncultured Phaeodactylibacter sp.; assembly: GCA_913062745.1. Classification (GTDB taxonomy): domain Bacteria; phylum Bacteroidota; class Bacteroidia; order Chitinophagales; family Saprospiraceae; genus Phaeodactylibacter. Next base: position 6,935 of record CAJXXJ010000064.1, on the reverse strand, counting down.
TATCAGGACTACCTGCTGTGCGAAGTGAACCCCCGCCTGCCTGGCTTCTCCAATTACCTCACGAAAGTAGGGTTCGAAATTGCCTGGCATTACTACGCCGACCTGGTGGGCATTAAGTACGGGCTGCCGGCTTTCCGCAAGTCAGTATATATGGAGGCGCTCAGGGTGCCGGGAGACCTGACCAGCAGCCTGTATGCCGTTTTCAAGGGGTACATGTCCGGCTCTGATTTTATCCGGCCTTACTTGCGTATTTTCCAGTCGGGCTACATAGTATGTATAGATGTCTTTTTCAGGCAAGACCCGCTTTTCACGCTTGCATACTGGTCGAAATTTCTCCGCTACTTATTGCTAAGGCCTTTCAAAAGACAGCATGCGAAATGATTGACTTTCTGGCCGTCATACAACCCTTTGGTGCGTACGAAACTATTGCTGAGACATCGTTCCGGTACCTGGAAAAGCATCTGAGCCACGAATTGATCACGCAGGCCTTCTCTTTTGAACAAGCTGAGGTGCTGACGGTGGGCAAAAAGGCTTCCGAATACATTTTCCAGTCGGCAGATGTTAACGTACTTCTTCATGGGAGATGCTACCGATGTTTAGCGGAAGCAGATATAGCCCATACCGGATCCCTGTCGCCAAAGCAGATTGCCGATTTATATCTCAGCGTGGGCGAAGGCTGTGTACCTGGGCTTAAAGGGTCATTCATTATTTTGGTGGAAGACCGGAAGCGGCAGTGTGTAAAGCTCTTCACGGACCAGCTTAACCTCAAACCGCTTTACCATATCGCTGTCGGAGACTGCCTGTATGTCTCTACCTCCCTGGCCGCCCTTGACAACCACTTGAAAACCAAGGGCCACCGCCTGGCTATTGATCAGCGCGCGCTACTCGATTTTTATCTTTTCGATTTGATTTTGGATGAGCGTACCTTTTTGGAGGGAGTCAGGGAAATGCCAGCCGGCTCAAGCCTGAAATGGGAACAGGGAAAAACTGTACTGCAAAAGTACTTCGAGCCTTTTCACTACTTTGATTTGGAAGGGCCTTCATTGGGGGAAAAACAGGGGGCTGAGGCCATTGAGTATACGCTAAGGGAAAACATCACACAGTACAACAGGGGCCCTGAGCATACAGCAGTGGCACTTACGGGGGGCTTTGACTCGCGTGCCATATTAGCGCTGCTGGGGGAAGATGCACCCGATTATGCGTTCTTTAGTTACGGGCGCGCAGGGAGCTGGGATATTTCCATCCCCCAGCGGATCGCCAATAAACTTTCTTTGAATTACACTCCTTTTTATCTGGACGACACTTACCGACAAGTTTTTCCTGAGTATGCACTTATGGCGGTAACTCTGAGCGATGGCTGGGCCGAACTGTCCCATGCCAATATTGCCTATGCTTACCACCGCCACCTGGGGGAGTACGACAGCATACTTACGGGCCTGTTCGGCAGCGAACTGGTCAAAACGCCTTCCAGCCGCGGCACTTTCCTAAACCAGCACATGGTCGAGCTTTTGAATGCGGCAGACCCGGTTGCCGCGCTCAGCCTTATTATGCAGCGCATGCAGGAAAGCCGATTATTCCCCTTCAAAAAAGAAACGCAGGAGGAGCTGCTGGAGCTCGTCCGGAAACATCCGTACATTAGCAACAGCTTGCCGCTCAACCAGAAATATTTTCACTACCTGCTTATGGTAGGCATGCGCAAATATTTCCGCAAGGAAATTAGCATACAGCGCCCCTGGAAGGAGAACCTCCATCCTTTTCTGGATATCGATTTCATCAGTACGCTGGTCAAGACGCCTTTCCCATGGGTCCACAATTTCTCTACAGAAAAAAGCCTGCTGCGCAACCTGGGCATTCACCGGATGTACGCACGGCTTATCCACGCCAATCCCGCGCTGTCCTGGATAATAAGCACCCACGGCTATCGGCCAGGCTACTTGCTCCAAAAAATGGGTTGGCCTGTGCTGGCTTATGATTATTGGGTCTACAAAAAGAAAATCAGTAAAGCCAGCGGGTTGGAATTCCAGAGCCGTTTTGCCACCGGCCTCATAGACCGAGCCATAGGAGGCGACTCCGCCGACGGCCCTTTCGGCCAGTTTATACGCTCGCTGCGCATGGTTTCTGCAAAGCAATACCTGAAATTCGGTAGCCTGCAGCTTTACCTGGATCATCAAGGCCTGGATACTTCTGCCTGCTTGCTGCCATCACCCAATTACAAATCATTGGCTCATCAATAGCCACTAACTTTTAATACGACATGAAAAAGGTCATCCATATGATGCGGTGGTGCCTGCCGTTTACTGCTTCCTTCATCAGGAATCAGATTGTGCACCATCAGCAGTATGAGCCAGCTGTTGTCTACCTGCAAAAGTCAGAGGGAGGCTTCCTTAGAGAGCTGTCTGAAAAGTACCCGACGTTTTGCCCGTTTACCAATGGCTTTGACCGGCTTATCTACGAAAAGGCCCGCCTGCTTAGCCCGCGCGCCAAATCAAGCTTAGCCCGTTTCATCGAGGATTTCCAACCCGGCCTGCTGCATCTGCACTATGGCGTCGATACTTTGGTGTATGCCGGTATACTGAGCACGCTGGATATTCCGGTCTGTGTCTCATTTTACGGCTACGATTGCACCAGCTTCCCCAATCGTTTTTATGGTTATGGCAGAAAGTTACTGAAAAAGCACGTATTCGATAATCCAGGTATCGACCTCTATCTTGCGATGACAGAGGATATGAAAAAAGACCTGATCAGATTGGGCTGCCCGGAGGATAAGATCATTGTGCACTATTACGGCACGGAGACAAAACCCTTTCAAATGGAGCGATCTTACCAGGAAGGCGAAACCGTCAACCTGATGATCATTAGCTCTTTCCAGGAGCGGAAGGGCCATGCTTTTTTGATTGACGCTTTTGCCCAACTTCAAAAAAGCACAGCCAAAAACGTTCACTTGCATATCGTCGGTGATGGTTACCTGCGGAGGGATATTGAGCAAAAAATAGCGGCTACAGGCCTAAATAATATTACGCTGCACGGGCCTGTACAATATGGCTCTGAAGAGCACCTGGCCTATTTCCGGATGGCCGATATTTTTGTCCACCCCAGCGTCACACCGCCGGAGGATGGTGAAAAAGAGGGGATTCCCGGAGCAATTATTGAAGCTATGGCAGCCGGCCTGCCAGTGGTGTCGACTTACCACGCCGGGATTCCGTACATTATAGAAAGTGGCAAAACAGGCATTCTAGTCAGGGAGTATGATACTGATGGCCTGAAGGGTGCCCTGCAAAGCTTGGTCGAGCACTCCGCTTACCGCGAAACACTCGGCAGGGCAGGGCAGGAGTACGCCACCCGACATTTGGATATTACCGAAAAGGAATTGGAACTGGAGCATATCTACGAGCTGATGACAAAAGCGCCTCAGCGTGCAAATACAGCTTTGCCGGCGGGCAGCCGCACTTCGGATTAGCGGGGATACAGTGTAACTGAATCCCATTCAGGCTGCTTCCCTCCAAAGGTTTTAGCTCGCGTGGGTATTGTGGGCCGGTAATCTCGGCATTCCTCCTAAGTAGCTGAAATTGACAGTGGCTGCCAATGGTGCTTTCCGTCCTTAACTTTTAGTCAATCTAAACTTCATTGCCCTATGTGCGGCATTGCCGGAATAGTAAATTTTGATGGGAGCGAGCCTTCCGAAAAAGATCTCGTACGCATGATGAAGCGCATGCGGCACCGTGGCCCTGACGATTACGGGCGGTTTACCGAAAACGGCCTGGGGCTGGGCTTCGTCCGGCTTAGTATTATCGACCTGAGTGAAGCCGGGCATCAGCCGATGTTCTCGCCGGATGAACGCTACGTGATGGTCTATAACGGAGAAATTTTTAATTACATCGAGCTGCGCAAAGAGCTGTGCCAAAAGGGGTACAGCTTTCAGACCAAGACCGACAGCGAGGTGCTGCTGACTGCCTACCGCGAGTGGGGCGAGGAGATGCTTCCCCGGCTGAACGGCATGTGGAGCTGCCTGATTTACGACCGCGAAGCACAGACCTTGTTTGGCGCGCGCGACCGTTACGGGATAAAGCCGTTCTACTACTGCCTGGACGGCAACCGCCTGCTGCTGGCTTCGGAGATTCCTTCCATCCTCGAGGTAATGGGCCGTAAGCCCACTCCTGATGAAGACACCCTTTTTGATTTTCTGGTCTTCAACCGTACGGATCAGACTGAGGCGACTTTTTTCCGGGAGATTAAGCGGATGAACCACGGCCACTTTTTCAGGCTCAACCTCAAAAATGGTTTGCAGGAAGGGCTGCAGCCCAAACCCTGGTACCGGCTTAGGGACAATCTGCGGGCACCCTTTCGCAATCCGGAAGACTTCCGGGCTTCCTTCAGCGAGGCGGTAGGGCTGCGGTTGCGCAGTGACGTGCCGGTAGGCGTGTGCCTGAGCGGCGGGCTCGACTCTTCGAGCATCGCGTCTATTTTGCTCGACGACTACCAAAAAGACGAACTGCGCACTTTTTCCGCAGTGTACGGCAAAGGGAAGACCGGCGACGAGTCGGATTTCATCCGCTTGTTCGAGCCCCGGCTGCGGCACATGCACTACATCTATCCGGACGAAAAGGATTTGCTGAACGACATTCCCACCTTCGTCCGGGCGCAGGGAGAGCCAGTGCCGAGCACGAGCCCCTACGCTCAGTTCAAGGTGATGCAGCTGGCGAGCGAGCACGTCACCGTCACGCTGGATGGGCAGGGTGCTGATGAAGAGCTGGCGGGCTATCACTACTTCTTTGGTTTTTACTTTAAAGACCTGTTGTCGCGCGGCAAATTCGGCCGGCTGGCGTCCGAGATGCGGCATTACCACCGCAACCACCGCTCGCTGTACGGCTTCAAAAGCCTGGCATTTTTTATGCTCCCTGCTGCTTTGCGTACCCGCGCCCGCGCAATGGAGAAGGGATATCTGGACACGGATTTTTTCCGCGCGCAGCGGCAGCGCAATTCGGCTATAGCCAATGAGCTGTACGGGTCGGGCAGCCTTACGGAATCGCTGATCAACCACTTTGAGTACAAGCTGGAGCACCTGCTGAAGTGGGAAGACCGCAACTCCATGTGGTTCTCGCTGGAAGCCCGGGTGCCCTTCCTGGACCACCGCCTGGTAGAACAAATCCTGCCCGCTGCCGGCGAGCTGATTATCAATCAGGGGATGACCAAGCACATTTTGCGCGAAGCGATGAAAGGCACCCTGCCGGAGCCTATCCGCATGCGGCAGGACAAACTGGGCTTTGATACGCCTCAGGATGAGTGGTTCCGAACGCCGCTCTTTCAGGAATATATTTGGAATTTGGTCGATTCGCCTTCCTTCGCCTCCCGCGGGCTGCTCGATGTGGACAAGGTACGCAGCATGTATAAGCGGCATCTTGCGAGAAAAGGGCACTATGCCAAGGAAATCTGGAAGTGGATCAATTTGGAAAACTGGTATCAGCAATTCGTTGACTAATGGAAATCACAACTCAAGTATTGCCGGAGCAGAGTATCCGGCCACCGCAAAAACGCATTGCCGAGCTATTTATACTCGGCAACCATATTCAGGCGCTGGGCCTTGCCCGAATGGCGGCAAAAATCGGCCTGCGCGTTACCGTATTCAATGCTTACGCTGCTAGTGTCGCCCGCTTTTCCAGAGCTTGTGACTCTTTTGTGCGGTACCGGGATGATGACCATCTGCTGGAACTATTGCTCGGGCAGCCCGGCCCACGGGATACGCTGTTGGTAGCTACCAATGATCAGCTGGTGAAATTCATGTCAGACCATTACCAGGCATTGCGGGAGCAGTATTTCCTTTCTATCCCCAAGCCGGAAACGGTACAGATATGTTACAACAAGCGGGATACTTACCGGTTGGCGGCCGAACTGAAGATACCCATCCCGGATACCTGGTTCCCGGACAGCCGGGAAGAGCTGGAAGTACTGGCGGATCAGGTGGCGTATCCGGTCATCCTGAAGCCGGCAGTGATGTACACCTTTCATCAGGCTACCGGCAAGAAGGTGTTTTTTTGCCGGGGCCGGGAAGAGCTGATGGCCAATTACGATCGCATTCGGAAAATCATCCCGGCCGAAGAAGTCATTCTGCAGCAGTTTCTGAAGGGGGGCGCGGCGAGCCTGTACTCCTTTGGCAACTTCTTTGCGGAAGGGGAAGCGCTGGGCAGCCTGATTGCCAACCGAATCCGGCAAAAGCCGATGGACTTTGGGGTCTCGACCTGCTTTGCCCGCACCGTCCTCAATCCGACTATAGAGCGGTTGTCTGTAAAGCTGCTGCGGTCTATCGGTTACTTCGGAATGTCGGAAGTGGAATTCATGTACGACGAAGAGCGCGGGGAGTACCTGCTGCTGGAGGTCAACCCCCGGGCCTGGAAATGGCACTCCATTGCCAATAAGCTGGATATCAACCTGCTTGGTATGATGGTTACGCATCTGAACGGATTGCCGGTAGAGCGGCATGCCAACCACATAGCCGGCGTAGGCTGGATAGAACGGCTGACGGATACTTACGTTTGTGCCGGCGAATTGCTGCGCGGCCGCATGTCCTGGAAAGAATACCGGCAGACCCTGCGGATGCCCAAAGAATCGGCAGCCTGGTCCTGGAAGGACCCCCTGCCCGGGATTATGTACATTTTGATGTCGCCTTATTTACTCCTAAAACGATAAACGACGTGTTGCTAAATCTACTGTTGGAAACAGCGGTACTCAGTACGCTGCTGTACCTGTACCTGCACCGAAAAACGAGAATCAGCTTAAAGTATTTGTACATCGACAACCTGGGCGTTGTCCTGCTGTCTGTGCTGCTGGCCTACGGGCTGGTGTGCGGCCTGCTGGAAGCCCAGCGCTCGGGTCAGGGCCAGGTGATTGATGCGGCCATGGTCGATGGCGCCGCGGCGCTCATGGGCATGTTCTTCTCCTTC